>NZ_JAYMZS010000077.1:0-45327 GCF_035828755.1 Amycolatopsis sp. H20-H5
CAGACCCAACCAGGACACAACAGTGGACAAGCTGGGAACGCCAGCAAGTCAACCACGCCCGCAACCAGCCGACCAGCACAAAACCCACCCCAAGATCACCCCACCAGCCAATCCACGGATCCAGGCTTAGAGGCCTGGGACTCTGACGATCTCAGCTGGTATCCGCTGCTGACAGACATTCTCACGGCTCTTGGACAGAAAGACGCACCTCCCCCGGAGGCAGAAGCTCCTCTCGGTAGCCTGGCCGCCGTGGGTTTGGCAGTACTGAGGATGCATACCGCGCGCTACGACTACGGCTCCGAGAAGGCACTGCAGTACCGCCGCGTCGTGAAAGCCGTCAGCCACCTGCTGTCGGCAGCTGTACCTGACCTGGTCGACGAGTACACCGACATGCTGAGCAAGCGATTCGGCCGCATGCTGGATCTCGAATCAGTACTGGAACTGGCATCCGAAGAAGTCCAGGACGACCCCATCGCCAACGCGATACACGCACTCGAAGAGCGCGACATCAAGGTCCACGCGGATGGTCCTGCCATCCTCCATGTGCACGGCACGACGCGCAACCCAGCGCTCGCTGCACTAGAAGCAATCGCAGCAGCAGAGGAGGTCACCCTTGCTACGTGGGCAGAAAATAACACCGGCAGATGGGCCCTGCTGATTTGGCAGGCCCCTGATCTCTACTGCATCGAGCACGCCGACACAGTGCAGTTGTGGCACCACTATCGTTGCAGCCGAAGGATTACCCCCCGGACGTTGGCACGTGCCCGAGATTTCGAGCTCGCGGAACGCGTTCGATACCCCGCTCGAATCACCCCGATCCCACAGGCTGTGACTGCCGCGCTAGCACTCGGCATAGAGATGTCCCACCCCCTTGCATGCCCTCGTTCCCAGGTTGAAGACCATGCAAGTCGAATCGCCCGCCGGGCGGCCGCCATGGCGCCTTCGCCCGGGCGGGATCGAGACCATCTACGTGGCAACGGGCCAGCTCGTCGCTGAGATGTCCAGGGCCAACGGAGGACGGCCGGAGCGTTCGAGAACGCGGAACGTGAAGAAGCTCGCGCCCGCGCAGGCGCCGCGTATGGTCGGACAGGGCGGATCCCACGGGGCCTGAACAGCTATGATTACGGTACGCGGCAGTAGTGTCACCCACCATGCCTGCTCTCGATCTAGCCCCGGCACGCGGAGGTGCTCGTGACCAGCAGCGACCACTCACAGAACCGTCTTGCGTACGAGACTCGACGGTTGCGCACCGTGGCGAAGTTGAGCCAGCCGCAGCTCTCCAAGCAGGTCGGCTACACCCGGCAGTATGTGTCGCTGGCCGAGAATCCCGGTAAGAATCTGCCGTCACGGGAGCTCATCGACGCGCTCGACACGGCGCTCAACGCCGGCGGGCGTCTGCGGGAACTTCGGGAGCAAGCCAAGATCGAACAGCGGGCCGGACGGCATACCGCAGCTACGCCGTACGTAACTACACCTGACGGCAAGGCACCGGCCGGTAGGCCCGCACCTGAACACGGTTCTTCGTCTGACGGGTCGCTCCTGGGAACGCGGAGATGCTTGACAGTCCCGCTGCACGGCGTTTTACCATCCGCACAGACAGGTGGTCGTATACTTGTCCTGTATTCGACACGGAGGAGGGTGTGCTGTGCCTGGGCCAGTGCTGGTGTCAATGGCTGCAACCGTCGCAGGGCGTATGGTGGTGGGGTTGTACAACCTGGTCAAGGAGAAATTTGCCTCGGACCCCGACGCTTCGGCGGTACTCGAGGCCGCTGAGGGGGCAGCACAGGATTCCCCACAGGTACTGACGCTGGCCGAGGCTTTGGAAGCCAAGCGGGCAGAGGACCCGGTGTTCGACGAGCAAGTAGGTGCTGAGTGGGAACGCGCCACAATTGAGCAGCACGCCGATTCCGGCGGCGTGACCAACCAAGTCTCAGGACAGGTCAGCGGAAAAGTTCTGCAGGCCCGGGATATCCAGGGCGGCGTCACCTTCTGACCATGGCGGACGGGCCGGCCACAATCCTCGGCGGAGCAGGATACCTGCCAAGGCACCGTTCCTGGACGCTTCCGCATGGCACCGGGACGGCAACAAGCTGACCAACATGAGCGGCGAGGAGTGCATGGGCAGCACGATAAGCGGCATTACGAAGGGTGCGCGGTAGTACAGACCGGGGTTATCGGGCAAGCCTTCTTTTCGCGGTCTCTACAAGAAACTGCCTGTTGTGCCGGCGGCGCCTTGCCCAATACTTTGCGGGTAATCACCGGCCGTTGAGATCCACTCGCAGCGCTGGACGCGCTATTGCTCGATACTGGACATGACGCCAACGCGATGGTGGATGGCACCGGCGGCAGCGGGACACCAGTCTGACAGCGCACTGGGCGCCTCGCGTCCAAGACCGGCTTGACAGAACTCTGTTTGTTTGGTGGTGACATCGTGCGTTGGCCCGGTTCGGCATCACTACTACCGGGAGAGCAACTCGAGAAACGCAGCGACTTGGGCCGCTTGGGGGGCCTGCAACTGCCGGTAGAGCGTCAGTGCCTCCCGGAGCCGGTCGCTTCCCTCGCGGGTGCGTCCGCTTTCCACGAGACAGCGTCCTAATCCTTCTAAGGCAACAGCCTGTTGCGGAAGTGACCCGGTCTCCAGCGTCAGCTCCCACGCCCGCCGGTACTTGTCGATCGCCTCTGGAAGGCGAGAGCGGTCCTTCTCCAGTAGCCCCAGATCGTTGAGCACCTCGGCTTGGCCGTTACGGTCGCCGGTCTCGACATGGAGATCGTGGGCCAGCGTCAACTGGGTGACAGCCGTGAGGAGGTCGCCGGTGGCCTGATGAACGCGGCCGATGTTCTTATAAGTGGCCGCTTGCCCGTGCCGGTGTCCGAGGTCGGTGAAGATCTCATGGGCTGTGGTGAAGGTGTCACCTGCGTGCTGATAATCGCTGCTCAAGTAGTACACACGACCGAGCGCAACCAACGTGTTTGCCTGGCCTAGGCGACTGCCGGCTTGGACGTGCAGGGCATGAGCCCGATTGAGCGTTTCGGCGGCCTTCTCGTAATGGCCGTTCATGTACTGAATTCGCCCAAGGCCAATCAGCGTGTTCGCTTCCCCACGACGACTTCCGGCAGCGATATTCATGGCGTGAGCCTTGGTCAGTGTCTCGGTGGCGTTTGCGTAGTCACCGATGAGAATCTGCACCTCGCCCAGGTCCTTAAGCGCACTGGCACGGCCGAGCAGCTCGCCGAGCCGAGCGTAGAGTTCCTGCGCACGAGTGAGATCCTGCGCCGCTCCACTGTAATTTCCTAACCTGGCCCGTGCAGACCCCAGATTGGCCAAGGCGTTCGCCTGCCCGAGTTCGTCACCGAGCTGAATTTGGATGGCGAACGCCTCGGTAAGGCTCTGTTCTGCCTCCCGATGGTCGCCGGTGCGCCGTTGCATGCGGCCTAGGTTAGTAAGAGCAACGGCCTCCTCCCGTTTACCGGACGTATGTCTAATGGCTTCGAGTGCGGCGCATTGAATGGCATGAGCCAAAGCCCAGTGCCCTCGAAACTCCAAATGAGGTTGTACTGCGTCAGCGAGGTACAACGACCGGACGGGCTGGTTCCTCGCTATACGACTGATGCTGGCGCTGATGTTCGCGTGTTCAGAATCGAGCCACTCCCTTGCCGCACGTGCATTATCGAGACCCGGAATTCGGTCCGGGAGCTGCCCGGGAGAACGCGGGGGCAGGACATTGATCGAACGATGATCAGGCAGCTGCGAGCTGGCGGTGGTAGTGCAGTGCAGGTAGTAGTCAAGCAGGCGGTCGAGGGCGAGTGTGTTGTCTACGGTCGGGTCGTGAGAGGCCAACTTGCGGGCATAGTCGCGGATGAGGTCGTGGCAGCGGTAGCGGCCAGGATGCAACTCGTCCACGAGGTTGTCGGTGTAGAGCGCGTCGAGCCGACCTGCTGTCGTATCCACGGGGCGTCCGTCGAGCGCCGCAGCGGCATAGGCGTCGATGTCGGCACCAGGGTGAAGACCGAGGCGTCGGAACAACTGTCGCTGCTCCAGGGGCAGGTCGTCGTAGGAGAGCCGAAATGTGCTCTCCACGGCGAGGTTTTCAGCACGCAGCTCGGCTAGCCGATCTTGAGTGCGAGCAACTTTGGTGGCGAGATAGCGCAGATTCCAAGAAGGGTGATGACGCAACCTGCCCGCCAGGAGGCTAATCGCCAACGGCAGATAGCCGCACAGGCCCATCAGCTCAGCAAGAGCGTCCGGGTCGTCATCACGGTTACGCGAGAGCCGGTTAAACAGCGTCGCCGCCTGGTTCAGCGGCAGTGTCCCCAAGGTGATCGGGTTCAGGTCGTCGATCCCCTCCAGCCTGCGTCGGCTGGTGATCAAAACAGCGCAGCTCTGCGAGCTGGGGAAAAGTGGACGTACCTGCTCATGGCTCGCGGCGTTGTCGAGGAGGACCAGCGCTTTCCTTCCTGTCATGCGATGACGCCACAGGGCAGCACGGTCGTCAAGAGCTGTGGGCATAGTAGAAGCGTCGACACCGGTTGCTGCGAGAAGCGAACCCAAGGCCGCAGTAGGGTCGACTGGTCGTTGTCCTGAGGTGTGTCCGTGCAAGGGCAGGAAGATCAGCCCGTCTGGGAAGCAGTCCCTCAGCAGGTGCGCCGCGTGTACCGCGAACGCCGTCTTGCCGATACCCGGCATGCCGTCTACCGCGTAGATTCCACTTCCTGTGGATTCGCCACCTGGGGAAGCGGCCGTGGCGGTTATCGCATTAAGCAACTCCCCGAGTTCTTCGTCGCGTCCGGTGAACGCCGCGATGTCACGGGGCATCGAGAGAATCGATGCAGTGGTCAACCGCGAGAGCCACGCGTTCTCGGGAACCGCATGATGAATGTGGACTCCACCATGAATCACGCCTGCCTGCACGGTCACGCCTTCGATGACGCCGGAAATCTCCGTCCTCCCCCTGTCTGTAGCTCGGGGATGCGCTGGGGTCTCGCCGAGCACGACAGTATCAAGTAGTTCGGTGAGGCGGGCGTGGTCTTCGCGCAGCCGTCGTCTCTCCTCGTCGAGAGACAGTTCACACTGCCGGGCGTGCGCGGCGTTGACACAGGCGGTGACATAGGCTGAGATGCGTTCCCACGGCGGCGCCTTTACGAACTTGCCTGCCAGCAGGTCCGACAATGATGACCGTGTCAAGCCTTGCTCAGTGTCGCAGGCCAGCAGTTGTGCTTGGTGCGGATGTCCGGCTGCGGCGAGTAGACGTCGCAGCCGTTGCACAAACCAGTCGCGCTGACTCTGCGCCCCCATTCGCCCCGCTCCTCAGATCCGGTGTCCGGAATCCTTCGGACACCGGAGCAGTGAAATGTAGGTCCACCGGCGCGTGAATCCAGCGGATCCGGGGTTGTCCCGGGAACAGCCCACCCGATCGGCTCAATGGTCCATCGTGGTCACCGACAGGTCAACCGCCCATTCAGGGCGGTTGTCACAAGAGTGGGTGGCCGTGACATCGTGAGTTGGCCCCACGGTTCGACATGTCGAGGTGGAGCCAAGCCAGCTTACCAAAATCAAGCCAGTCACAACGCGGTTGATCATCGCGATTAGTTCTCTGAGGCTCAGGCCGGTACGCCGCCCAGACCTAGGGGTGCCGAACACACAACTCGCCGAGTCGTTGAGACTCCTCACTACGCGACCTCACCAGCCTAGAACCGTGCTCAGCGTGCTGAACCACGACTGCCAGGCTGGTGCTCCATCAGAGTGGTGTCGGCGTATCGCGCCACGGATGCGCAGCGCATCGCGCCAAACTTCCTGATGTGACTGACAAGGAGAACGTGGGGAACGCGATCAGCGGCCGAGTGGCCGGCTCAGTGGTCCAGGCAGGCACCATCGGGCAGGTCGTCCTGCCGCCTGCACACCCCGAGCCCCTGCCCGTGCCCCGCCAGCTGCCGCCGGCGATGCGGGACTTCACTGGCCGAGATCATCAACTCGCTGCTCTGGACGCGCTCTTGCCGGATTCCGAGTACAACGCGAGCGTGATAGGGGTCGCGGTTGTGGACGGCGCCGGTGGTGGCGGGAAAACCACGACGGTCGTCTACTGGGCGCACCAGGCCCAAGATCGTTTCCCAGATGGAACGCTGTTCGCGAATCTGCGAGGTTACGGTCCTAGCAATCCACTGGACCCGCTGATGGCGCTGTCCTCGTTCCTGCCCGCGCTCGGAGTAGCCGAGTCTCATATTCCGGCAGACGTGGACGCTCAGGCCGGGCTGTATCGTTCGGTGCTGGCGAGCAAGCGAGTGCTGATCGTGCTCGACAATGCCTCCGACGCTGGGCAAGTCCGGCCGCTGCTACCTGGTACACCAGGTTGCCTGGTGGTGGTGACCAGCCGGAACAGCCTGACCGAGCTGGTTGTAGCCGAGGCAGCGCACCGATTCGGTCTCGACCCGTTTACCCCCGCGGAGTCCCACGCTCTATTACGTAGGATCCTGGGGCCCGCCCGGGTCGATGCTGAACCCGAAGCTGTCACCGAGCTGGTGCGGGTATGTGCAGGATTGCCGCTGGCGGTGCGGGTCGCAGCTACTCGAGCCGCTGCCCGTCCCCAGCTCGGCCTCTCCGATGTCGTCGCTGATATCACTGAAGACCATGGGCGTGGCTACAAAGACTCGTTCGGGGGGAGCGGAGACGTGGGAGACGCGGTGCGGTCGGTCTTCGATTGGTCCTATACCCGCCTGTCCGCCGAGCAGGCCAAAGTGTTCCGGCGTCTCGGGCTGCATCCGAGCCAGGAGTTCGGGGTACACGCGGCTGCTGCGCTTACCCGTCTTGACCTGCTCACCGTGTATCGGTGCTTGGAGACGCTGGCCGAACTGCACCTGGTGGAGCCGGTCAGTCGGAAACGGTACCGGATGCACGATCTGCTGCACGCCTACGCAGCGCACCGCTCCGAACTCGACGAGACCTCCGTGGACCGCCACGACGCGGTGACGCGAGTACTGGCTTGGTACGCACGCACGGCGCAGCGCGCTGATCGAGCCGTATACCCCCTGCTGGCTGGGATGCCCGGTGAGGTGCATTCAGTCGAGGAAGAGTTGTCGTTCGCAGACCGGGTGCAGGCGTTGGCGTGGCTGCGCACCGAGCACACCAACCTGGTCGCTGCGACGCGCTTCGCGGTGGAGGGTCAGCAGCAGGAGCTCGCCGTCGCGCTTGCCACGTCGTGCAGGTTCCTGAGCTACCGCGAGAGGGTGATGGCCACCCTCCACATCGAGGTCACTTCGCTGGGCTTGTCGGCTACACGAACCATGGGCAATCATGCAGTGGAAGCTCTTCTTCTGACTTCGAGAGCGGAGACACAGGTCTACCTGGGTAATCTCGCTGACGCCGAGGCCGACTTCGCCAGTACTCTCACTCTCGCTGACGCCGTTGACGATCGCTTTTTCCTGTTCCTGGGCTTGATTGGCCTGGGTCAGGTTCGCTTTCACAGTGACCGATTGCACGATGCCCGGGAGTACTACCAGCGGGCGCTCCTTCCTGCCCAGGAGCTGGGAGGTGGGCGAAGTGAGGCCGTGGTGCATGCCAATCTGAGTCAGATCAGCACTCGGCTCGGTGAGTTTGAGCAGGCTTTGGACCATGCTAAGCAGGAATTGGTGTTGCGCCGTCGTGCCGGTGACCAGACCGGCGTCGCGTTCGCCCTGTACGATGCCGCGCTGGCGAGGCAAGGTCTAGGAGAGCACGCCACAGCCATCGGCTTGTGCCGTGAAGCTGTCGCGATCTACCGGGCGTCCGACGATATCGGGGACGATCTGGTTCAGGCAATCCTGACGCTGGCTACGTCATTGGAATACGCTGGGCATCTCGCTGAGGCAGCGGTCAGCCTCCGCGAGGCTCTCACAGTCCTTACACGACTGGACAATCCGCAGGCCGAGCGGACACACCAGCGGCTGATCGCCTTGGAATCTCGCATCGGCAACGAACCACCCCGCTGAGCCGCCGGGGCGGTTTGGCCTCACGAGACATCCTTGACACCAAACCGCCCGGCAGCCCGAGTCAGAACGTGACGCCACCCTGGCTGTCCCATGCTTGCAGAACCTTTTCCGCTGACCTACCCGGACGTCTGGTTAGTCACGCCGCCTGTCTCGACATGCTGCTAGACCGCGGCGCCCTGCCATTTGGCACGAAACCGCTCTTCGAACGCCGGATCCGCCGTCTGCGTCACCTCCAGAGCCTCGGCCACCTCGTGCATCTGCGGTAAATCCTGAGCGGCGCCGCTGTCGCAGGCCAGCCGTAGCCCGCACGGATCGGATTCCCCGCCTCACCCCTACAGTCGCCGCAACTGCTCACTGCACTGTGCACTTACTTTCACGGCGCGTCTCTCCTCCCAATTCCGGAACCCTCCGGAATCCCGAATCCGGAAACCTAGCCCACGCAGCGCGCGAGCGAGGCAAATCCGGGGTCTGCCGAGAACCGCGCACCCGATCGGTCGACCGGCTCATTGTGGTCACCGGCAGGTAATCCAGCCGGCTGGCAAGCGAGCGTGAGGGTGACGGTGAGGGAATGGACCAGTTGCGCTTCCACCCGGAGGTATCCGAAGCCGGACTGACGCGCCGCGGTTGCATCACGGCCCCGCGATCGCGTTCCCACAGGATCGGGGGGGGGAGGTGGATGGCAATGATCGAGTTCGAAGATATCGAGCAAGAGATGACCTTTAGCGGCGGCAACGCCAGTGGCTCGTAATAGGTGGAGGGAGAGGTTCCATGCAGCGTCCGAAGATCAAAAATGAGCACTGGCCCGTCCGGTACGGCGACGATGTAGTCCGGATCGGCGGGATCGTTCCAGGGATCGCCAAGAACATCCCGGACCCGGATGGGTGGGTGTGGGCGCTGCTGGGACTTCTCGATGGAACGCGGACGGTGGACCAGGTCGTCGCCGAACTGGTCCACCGCTTTCCCGCCAAACCTGCCGACGAGGTCCACACCGAGGTACGCGTGGATCTCGTCAAGCTGGTCGAAGCCGGTTACGTCGAAGACGCCGCGGAACTCCCTCCCGAGGGGCTGACCGCTGGGGAGCGGGAGCGTTACAGCCGCGGCCGGGCACTGTTGGGGTGGATGGACCTCAGCGTGCGGCAGTCGAGCTGGGACATCCAGATGCGGCTGCGTCAAGCGCGGGTGGTGGTTGTCGGTGTCGGCGGTGTCGGTGGCGTCGCGGCCCTGAGCCTGGCTCTGTCCGGTGTCGGGGAGCTGCATCTGGTGGAACCGGATGTGGTGGAGATGTCCAACCTTAACCGACAGGTTCTGTTCACCGAGCGGGATGTAGGCAGGCCGAAGGTGGAGGCGGCGGTGGAGCGGCTGCGCTACCACAACTCCGACATCGCCGTCACCGGTGCGGCACTGACCATCACCGGGGCGGCCATGCTGGCCGCGCTGGCGGCCCGGTTCGACGTCCTGGTGCTCACTGCGGACCAGCCGCGGGAGATCCGGTCCTGGGCTAACCAGGCCTGCGTCCGGACCGGGACGGCGTGGGTGCACGGCGGGTACCACGGTCCCTGGGTCAACGTTGGCATGTACCGCCCGGGAACCGGTCCGTGCTACGACTGTGCCTATGTCGCGGACCGGGAACACCAGGCCAGGCTTCCGCCCCGCACGCCGGCACCGTGCGGTCGGACACCAGCACCGCATCCAGCCAACGCGATCTCGGCCGGGATCGCCGGGCATCGCGTCGCGCACGCCGCGATGAGCTTGATCACCGGGGTCCCCCCGCTGCCAGCCAATCAGGAGTATGGGACCAGCCTCGTTACTTTCGCCGATAGTGTCGTCCTAGGTCCCAGCGCGCCACGGCCGGACTGCCCGGCCTGTGGGTCAGAAGCCCAAACTCGTCCCTAACACACTGGCTGGAGCCTTGGAAGGGTGATGAGTGCGTCGCGGACTCAACCAGTCCGGCCGGTGGCAGGTTTCCAGGTCAGCCCGCCGGGTCCCCAGGGTGTCTTCCTCGACAAACAGCACGTCAGTAACGCGGTTTCGCGACCGCCGCCAGATACCTCGCGACGGGGCAGCCGCCAGGTTGAAGGCCAGGAGCCGGACGCGTTGCCGACGATCAATGAGGTCCTGTTCTGGCACCTGCCTCGCCTCGATGGCAGCGTCAGCGACGACGGTATGCGGCAATCACGCCGCCGAGCTCGGCTGTCGCGAGGTCAGTTCGTGCTCGGCCGGTGGCCACGTCGGCTTGGGCGTAATAGGGGCCTGCGTATAGACGATGTCGCGGTCGGCCCGGACCTGGACGAGCACCTCAGCGACGGTCGGAAACCGCTCCGGAACGCGCGCCTCGGCGGCTGGTCGGGGTCCGGTGGCGCCCCCGCGGGCGTCGGCGCCGGACTCTGTCTTCTTCATACTACCGAGTCGCGCGAGGATCGACCTCGCTACGACAGGTGCGGTTCCGTGGCCAAGCCGTGTCACAAGGCGGGTCGAGCAGCGGCGAGTTGAACAGGATGGCAGGTGGCAGCGGATGGAACTCAGCGTTCACGAACGGCCTGCCGATGCTCGTCACCCACTGCAGGGCGGCGCGCTCGGCACGGCTGGCCGATGTTGCCGACCATGGTGATGTCCGGTGTCATTCAATCTGCTGCTCGCGGTCAAGGTTCTCCTCCCTCAACCAAACTTCTGCGGGCACGCTCATGTCCGGGTCACCCTGCACGGCAGGACGCCCAGCCCCACGCCGAGTCGCGCGTCGTCCTCTGGCGCTGGCCCAACCCGCTGCAGCAGGTTCCGGCCAAGTCGCGGTCATCAAAGCCTGCGTCGCTCGACGTGCAAGTAGCCAGCCACAGGTAGCCGCTGCTCGCTGACCCGGGCCGCCAGCGACGACGCGGTCATGGGGAAAATCGCGATGAGGTTGCTGCCGTCAGGTCAGGCGGCCTGGGGCAATCGCCATGCGGAGTGTTCGGGCGGAGTGGTATTGCTGGCGAGGGCCTTCTCCCAGCGGAGTTCCAGGGCGTCGAGAAGGCGTTGTTCGACGGCGCGGGCGACGTGGGAGTACGTCTGCTGCACCTGGTCTTCGAGGATGTGCCCGAGGCGCAGGGCTTGGGCGATCTCAGGGATGCCGTCGTCGATCATCCAGGTCTTGTGACTGTGCCGCAGGCCGTGAAAGGTGAGGCCCGGTTTGACGGGGCGCAGTTTGACGGCGGGGTTCTTGAGGTGTGCGTTGCCGTCGGCCGCTTGCCGCAAGGCGCGGCGGGCGAAGTTGCTGCGGCGGTGCAGGTCGTTGAACGGGGTGACGAAGACGTGCGGGTGCTCGTGGGTGGTCAGATGCGCACGGAGCAGTCGAACTATGCAGGGCGGCAGGGTGACGATCCGGGCTGACGCGTCGGTCTTGAGGTGGCCCAGGTACAGCGGCCCACGGTTGGGTTCGTGCAACGCGCCAAAGGTCGAGTCGATGGTGAAGTAACCGGTGTCGTCGTCGAACAGATGCAGGTTCCGTCGTTGCAGACCGACGAGTTCGCCCCAGCGAGCGCCGCTCCATCCGGCGGTGACGAGCAGCACCGCTCCCCCGGCCCCGTATTTCATCGCGATCTGGTCGGCGATGTGCAGCACCTCGGTGGGTTCGGCCCACACCTTCTCCGGCGGCCGTGGTGTGTGACGGCGTCGTCCACGACGGCGTGCCCGGATCGGGTTGGCTGCGATAACTTTCTCGTCGACGGCGTCGGACAGCAACAGCGAAAAGAGTTTCACGATGCTGGCGGCGGTGGCCACCGACAGGCCGCCGTTGCGCAGATCACGTGCCCATTTTTGTGCCTTGATGTTGGTGATGTCGGCCAGGGCGGTGGTTCCCCAGCGGGGGAGGATGTGTTTGTTGAGGAAGCTGTTGTAGTTCTCTTCGGTGCGTTGGTCGATGTCGAGGGAGTCGCGCCATTCGGTGACCCATGTGGCAACGGTGATCTGTCCGGCGGTGGGGTCGATCCAGGTGCCTTTGCGCTGTTCCGCGACCATCTGTGCGACGTAGTCCTCGGCGGTGGTCTCGTCGGGGAACCCGGTGATGGAGCCGATCGTGTTGTCGTCGGTTCGGTAGCGAACGCGCCACGTCCGATCGCCGGACTGTTCGGCCCAGGGCATGGTGAACTCCTTTGGCATGGTGTGGGGGTCTGCGGATCACTGACGGGTCCATGGACGCTCGTATGGCGGCAGAGGGCCAGCGTTCTGGCCGAGAAACTTGTTGCTGGGCGAGACGTCGTGTGTCAGTGCTGGCGACGTCGTCGTGATGCTCGGCGGATCGCCGGGCCAGTACCCCGGCCGGCGTCTCGCGCGGGGCGTTGAGAGATAGCGATGATCTTCTCGAGGTCTGATGGGGCGAAGCGCAAGCGTTTGCCCACGATCGTGCAGGGCAGCAGCCGCTGCCCTGCCTTGCGGCGCAGCCAACTCTCCGAGGTCGCCAGCAGTGTCGCGGCCTCCGCGGGGGTATGGAGCAGTGTGTGCGGTGCGGTCGGTACGGCAGACGGGTCACTGTCGCTCGGCGCGGGGGTGCGGGACGTCGGCTCGTTCTGTTCGTCCGGGGACGCGTCCTGTTCTGGGGTCATGTCGCGCCCTCGATGCCGGCGCACGTGCCTCGCTTTCTCTGCGGACCGCGGGTGCCGCTGTCGCGTTGGTCGCAGGACTCGCTAATGCGGGTGTGTCTGTTGGGGAACGGTGAACGGTTCAGTTCGGCGAGGTCGGCGAGAAGCTGGTCGAGGGCGTGGGCTGCTTGCTGGGGCATGACGCCGTTGCCCAGGGCGCGCAGCTGCGCGGTGCGGGGTAGGTCGAGGGTTTCGGCGGTGGCCCAGTCTGGTGGCAGGCCCATGAGCCACTCGACGAACACAGGGGCCAGCACGGGCCGCCCGTGCCGTCCCGGCTGGGTTGGGTATGGCGCGGGGCGGCCGGTGATGAGTTCCCAGCGGTGCACTGCGGCGGAGTATTCGCCCCAGTCCACCGTCCGGCTATCCGCGGGGGCTGCGTGTTCGGGGTTTCGTGCGCGAGCGGCCATCACGCGTCACCTCCTTCGGTTTCCGTGTCGGTCGACGCCCCGGTGTCGACCGGGCCGGCGGTAGTGGTGGTGTGGTGACGGTGATGACGACCGAGGGCAGCATCAGGTCGCCTTTCGAGCCGCGTTGCGCCGGGCAGCCTTTCGTTCCGTCGGTGGCGCGCGGGGTGGGCAGGAGTCGTAGAGTGTCCAAGAGGGACGGGCCTCCTTGTCGTGACGCAGCGGAGATTCCGTTGGAAGAACCGTCGTGCGCGGTCGGTGTCGGCAACAGGACCCCACGCACCGGGGGAAAGACAGCTACGAAGCCCCCCCCCCACCCGAAATTGTGTTGTCGCGCAACACTGTCCGACTACCGCTGGTGTCGGCGGCGTCGTTTTCTGTTTGAGGGTGCGGGCTTCGTCGGGTAATGACGGTCCGCCCGCGTGGGTGGTGTGGGTGCAGTTCTTCGCGTCCGGCGCCGTCGGTGTCGGCAGCAGCCGGACCGAGTCGGTCAGCGTCACGCACCCGCCGGGGATCGGGCGGCCCGGGTTGAGCACGGTCTGGATCGCCGCCGATCGCGAGTCCACCGACGTCGGTGTCGGCGACAGCTGCAGGGCGTCGTGTTCGACGAGTGGCAGGACCTGTTGCGACCGCGTCGGCCGGAACCCGGCCCCGGCGCGGTGGTCGGGTATCCCAGTGTCCGACGCCAGCGGTAACGACCGGGGTTTGATCACCGAGTCGACGGCGTCGTTGAGGTTGACCTGGTGCCCGCCCGCCCGGCGGCGTGCCGGGTCGGCGGGGCCGCGGGGTTCGCCGTCGCGGGCCTGCGGCGTCGGCATCATCCGCACCCTGCCCCGGCTGGGGGACGGCACACACGAACACGCGTTCCCGTCGGTGGGCGGCGCCGATGTCGCTGGCTCGTACGCAACGCCAGACCGCGTCATACCCCGCTTCGGCCAACCCACCGAGTACTCGATGCAGGCCCCCGTTTTTCCACCTGAGTGCGGCCACGTTCTCCACGACAAGGAGGTCTGGTCGTAGAACACGAACGGAATCCAGCACGTCGCTCCACAAGCCAATGCGCTCTCCCTTCTCGATACCCGCACGCCTCCCGGCGGCGGAAATGTCCTGACACGGAAACCCCGCAGTGAGCACCTCGACCCGCTCCACCGCGGCGAAGTCCACCGCCATCAGATCACCGAGGTTGGGCACGCCGGGCAGCCGAGCGGCGAGGATCGCCGAGGCGTGCGGGTCGGTCTCGGCGTACCACGCGATCCGGCCGCCCAAGACCGACGCGACACCGAGGTCCAGCCCCGCGACACCGGTACACAGCGACCCGATCACCGGGCCCGGCGTCGCGACGAACCGCAACTCCCGCAACAGCACCCCGGGCGCTGCTGCGGGCGTTCTACTCGTCGCCATGGCAGGCCTCCGCAGGTATATGCGGCAGCTCGGGGGTAGTGCGCTGACCGCCGGGCGGTGCGGTATCGCAGCGGTGCCTGATCGCGGCGAAGCGCGCACCGCGACGGGCGTCGCGGGGGTCGGGGTAGTGCTGGTGCCAGCCGCACTGGGCACAGCGAACTCGTGCGCTCATGCCGCGCACCTCCTCTCATCCAGGGCAGCACCCGCACCCGCCCGATTCCTTCGAAGGCCAGTCAGCGGCCGCACCACATCCCCCGGCACGCCGCGCTCGACACCGGAGGTGTCCGGGACGACGCTGCGCTCAAGGCGTCGTGAGGCCTTCGCGACGGGAGGGCACCAGGTGGTGGTCATGCTGCCCACCGGCCCGGCCAGATCGCGCCGTACTCGTCACGCACCGGCACACGCCGCGCGGCTGTCCCGCCACGACCCGGCGAGTCCGCGACATCCGAGCTCGCGGGAAACTGTGCGGTGCGGAAGATGAGCAGGTCCTCATGCGCGATGAGATGCAGCGGCAGTCCGGCGTCGCGCTGCTTGCGGATGAAGTCCCGTTGAAAGAAGCTGCCACGCGCGACGAGGTCCGTGTCCGCGACGCGAGCGAGCAACGCGACACACCGCTCGACAGGGACCAGCCCCGCGGCGATACCGCAGGCGATGACCTGGGAGGGCAGGTCGATCAGCTCGGAGTGTTCCCGCCACGGCCGCACCGTGATCGCGACGTGCCCGCCGGGACGCAAGACCCGGGCACAGGCAGCGAGGATACGGGTGAACCCGGCGAGCAGGCGGTGGTGGCCAATGTTGGCGAGGTTCCCGCGGTCAAGGGTGGAGCCATAGCGGTAGTGGTGCTTGCGGACCTTCCCGTCCGCAGTGTCGGGGCCGCTCGTGACCTGTCCGTGCAGCGACGGGCCGTAGGGCGGGGACGTCACGACGAGCGCGACCTGCCCGACATACTCCGCCGGCAGCAACGTCTCCAGCTGCCGGGCGTCACCGCCGATGACTCGCCCGTCATGATCGTGGCCGCGTTCGCGGGCGAGATCGAGGTTCGCGCGGGCGATGTCGACCCAGTGCGGTTCGTACTCGATGCCCACCGCGCGGCGCCGCAGGTCGATCGCCTCCACCAGGGTGGTGCCGATCCCGCACATCGGATCCAGCACCACGTCGCCGGGACGGGTGTACTGAGCGATCGCGTGGGCGGCGACGGCGGGCAGCATCTTCGCCGGGTGCGCGGTCGACGCCGGTACGAACCGGCCCTTGCGCTGCGCCGCCGGGGACGTCTGCGCGGTCGCCCAGACCGACCCTGGCAACTCCCACGCATCGGCCGCGCTCGTCGCACGGGGTGTGCTGTTACCCGGGATGTCAGCGGTGTCGAAGGTGATGCTGGAGGCGTTGTCGAGCGCGTCGATGAGCGCGCGGGCGATCGGCACGGTCGGCTCGTCCGCCAACGCGTCGGAGGTGTGCGGCATGGGGATGCACCTGCCTTTCACAGAGTCGGGTCGCGATGCGGACGCCGGGCACACAGGCGGCGGAGTGAGTGGCGTAAACACACGAGTCATCGGAGGTCTCCGGGATTCGCGCCGGGCTTGGCAGCTAGCCCGGCGGGGAGTGCGGAGAGGTCTCGGGCCTGGACGAACACGAGCACGTCACCGTGCGCCAGCGCGTGCGCGACGCCCGCATCGCCGACGTCTGCGCGGCCTTGGGCGTGGGTGTGCGCGGCGATGGAGTCGCTGGTGTGCGGGAGCTGGAGGTGACCGTCGCGGATCGGGGTGTGCAGGGTGACGATGTGCTGCAGATAGAGCAGGTCCGCGCTCTGCCCGGCGGCGATCATCGGCCCCGACGGATCGACCAACCGCCCACTGGCCCAGTCACTGTGGGTGTAGACGGCGAGGATGCCGCCGACCGTGAGCAGGTCGGCCGCAGCGAGTGCGACAGCGTCCACCGAACCGTCGCCGGCGCGGTCGGCGGGCAGCGTCGTGATGATCAGATCAACGCGCTCCGCTGTGCGTTCCGCACCGGCGGTTGGCCGTGCGCCGACTGTCGCGGTGGTACCGGCGTGCGCTGCTGTGTGGGCGGCCGGGGTGTCGGTGACGAAGCCGGCCCAGAACGGTCGCGACGACACCCCGGGCAGCGCACCCTCGGGCACCAGACGGGCCAGTGACGCGGCCCGCCCGAGTGCCTCGACCGCGTCCAGCGCGGCGACCACCGTTCCCTCGTCGGGCAGCGACCCCGTGTGGTCGTCCGGGCCGGAACCTGACCCGGGCCCGCCGGCGTGCGGGGTGGGCCAGGAAGTGAGCAGGACGTGGGCGCCGGGGGCGGTGAAGCTTGCGGTGATGGCCTCGATGATCGGCACCGGCCAGACTGCCCTGGGGTCGATCGGGTCCGGTCCGCTCGCCCACACCGTCGCCGGGATCGGCACCGCCGAACGCGGCCGCGACGAGGCACGGGCGGTGTCAGTGCGACGCGGGCGAGGCGTGTCGCCCGGGATGTCCGGCGGCGTGGGGGCTCCGGGGTAAGGGGTGCCGTTGGCGGCGTGGCGGGTGCGGGGCGGGTGAGTGGAGTCGCGTCGGTTCTGCGGCCGATCGGCCGAGGACGGCGAGCGCTGGGTCACGAGTGGCCTCCGGTGTCAGGTACCGCCACGACGGTGCGGCAGGGTGCTTGTGCTGTCACCGGCTAACTCAGAAAAAACGACGATTCGGAGACACCGCCCGGGAGAAAAAGAAACTTTTCTTCATCTCACAAACGCCAGACAGCGCGATGGCGGAAATGAACGCATGACACGAAATACGGGGCGACTCGGAGCGCATCGTCGACGGACAGTGCCGGCGCATCCCCAGCGGGCCAGAAAAACTGTGCGAGCCCTCCGCCAAGCACTGCCGCAAGCCCATCTCGAACACAACGCGCTTGAGGCGCCACCGTGCGCAATACCGCCTCAAGAGCGTCTCATACCCAGCTCAACGTCGAGAAAACTTCGACTCACAGCAGCTCCGCCCCCGCCCTGCCTGCCGCCACCCAACTGGTTGAGCTTTCATCTATCACGGCCTTGAGGCGGTTTTGAGGCGCTTGCGAGACGCCTCTGAGGCGGTTCGGAGACGGTCTTGAGACGCTTGTGAGACGGCCGAAATGGCTTCCTGACTGTGTCGCTTTTCCTTACCTCAGGAGATTCAGTCATGAACCTGCCGTCGTCAGAAAAGAATCCCGACTCGGGAGCGTTCTTTGTGCGCCCCGCCCCTGCCCATATCGCCGATCCTGGGGTGTTCGACGCGGCGCGTACCGCGTTCGCGTGGCTGGTGACCGGGCCGCACCCGGTGGCGTTGGACTGCCGCACGATTGCGGGCCTGCCGGCGCGTCTGGTGCCGCTGGATGAACTCGGCACGCTGCTGCTGCCCCGGGGGAGTGCCGCGCCGGCGCAGGACGCGGCCTGGGCCGCGCTCATCACCCGCTCACGCGCCGAGGGCGGAACGTGGACGGTGGCGTGTGTCGGCCTGGCCCTGCCCCTGCTGCTGCGCGTCGCGGCGACACTGACCCGGCAGTTTCGCGGCGAGGTGCACGACATCCACGCCGCGGTGCTGACCGGGTTCCTCGCCGGACTCACGACGGTCGATCTAGACCGCCGCGCGATCGTGTGGCGCCTGCGGTGGGCCGCCTACCGCGCCGGCCACACCGCCCTGCGCGAAGCACTCGACGCGACCCCGCCGGTGGCCGACCTCACCCACCACACGGCCCCACCCCACCAGTCGAGCGGGCATCCGGACTTCGCTCTGCTCGCCGCTGTCGACGCCGGCGCGATCACCGCGGCGGAAGCCGCGCTGATCGGCGACACCAGGCTCGGAGAACTGTCGCTGGCCGCCGCGGCGCAGGCGCGCGGGCAGACCTACAAGGCGACTCAGCAGGCCCGCCACCGCGCCGAGACCCGCCTCGCCGCTCACCTCGCCGCCACCGGCACGACGGACGTCGGCGACACCGCCGCACACGCACCATCGCAACGACGTACCTCGCGTGCGCCTGCGGTGACACCGCCGAGCGGCACCCGCCGGGATCGGGTGCGTGGTGTCACTCGCCGTACATCCGCGTGGACGGACAAACAGCGGCGCCCGGTGTCTCCCCGCACCCGGAAATCCGGAGTTAGCGAACGCGGACCACACCTACCCGCGCACTCGCCCCGCCCGAGCTCCACCCGGCCTGTGTCCCGGCCGGACCCCACTCAGGAGGCATCCTCATGCGACTGATCCACCGCCACCACCGCGCCGGCCCCCACCGCCGCACACCGGCGTCGCGCCCGCCGACTCGCCGCGACCGCCGCCCCACCACCATGACCCCGCCGCCCACGCGCCACAGCCGCCCGCGCACCTGGCCAACCCGGTCAAGTGCTCCGACCTCTGTGCCGTCCCGTCTGCGTCGGTCGAGGATTCCGCTGGGGCTGATCCTGGCCATGGTGACGCTGGTGTTGTCGGGGTCGGCGGCACGGGCGGAGACGGTGACCTACGTCGCGCTGGCACAGACGGTCGATCAGGTGCTGTCCAACATCCGCAATTGGATCATGGGCATCCTCGCCGGCGTCGTGCTCGTCTTCCTCACCGTCGGCGGGCTGCGCTACCTCATGGCGTCCGGTGATCCCGGCGAGGTCGAGAAGGCGAAGGGCGCGTTCAAAGCCGCCGGTATCGGGTTCGGGCTCGCCGCGCTCGCGCCGATCGTGGTGGAGATCCTCAAGACCATCGTCGGCGGTGTGTAACCGATGCCCGCACACACCCCGCGCTCCCCCAGCCCACCGCCCGCCCGCGGCCGTGCCGCACGCGTCCTGAACAGCCCACCGTCCGCACCCGGCTCCCGCCACCAGCAGTCCGTGCTCCGGAGGATGCCATGGTGTCCGCGCGGACGGCGCGGTCGTCTGCTCGCGGTCGCGGCGGCGCTGTCAGTGACGGTGCTCGGCGTCGTGGCATCCGCCTCCGCCACCCCCGGACCCAGCCTGGCCGCTGCCGCGATGCCCGCCCCGAAACAACCGCCGCCGGTGCCGGTGCCGCCGGATCCCAGCTGCGCACCCGGCTCAGCCGAACCGGTCTGCAACCTTCCCACCACCAGCCCCAGCCACACGATTCCCGCGTCGCCACTGCCGCCGATCACGACACTGCCCGGCCCGGACCCGTCGTGTTTTCCCGGCTCGATACTGCCCGGCTGCGGCCCGATCGGCAGCACACCAACGAGCAGTACGGCACCGCCCTGTGCGGGACCGAACTGCATCCCGCAGCCGACCACCCTCAACCCCAGCGTTCCGCCGGTCGCGCCGATACCCGGCTCGGGTGCCGGGGACGCGGACTGTGGCTTCACCGACCTGTCCGGCTGCATGATCAACGCCGCGACCACCCTGTTCGCCACCGTGGTCGCGGTCGGGTTGACCCCACTGCTGGACCTGCTGGGCAACACCCTGCTCACCACACCCGAACCGGATGATCTGCCCAGCCTCGGCGCGATCTGGACCGAGTCCTGGCACATCTTGCTCACCGCCTACGTCATCCTCGTCCTGCTCGCCGGGATGATCCTCATGGCCTACGAGACACTGCAGGCCCGCTACACCGTCAAAGAACTCGCACCACGTTTAGTCGTCGGGTTCCTCGCCGGGACCCTGTCGTTGTTTCTGGCGACCAAAGGCATCCAGATCGCCAACGCGCTGTCCCACGCCGTCATGGGCGAACAGGCCGACCCGGCCACCATGACCCGCGGCCTAATCACCATGGTGCAGAGCTCACTGCACGGCGGCGGGCTGTTCATCGCGCTGCTCGGCGTCGGGCTGATCGTGATGCTGCTGGTCCTGCTCGTCACGTTCATCGTGCGGGTCATCTTGACGATCCTGCTGATCGCCGCCGCCCCGATCGCCCTGATGTTCCACGCCCTGCCCCACACCGAAGGCATCGCCCACGCGTGGTGGAGAAGCTACGCCGGCGCCCTCGCCGTCCAGGTCGCGCAGTCGCTGACGCTGGTGGTGGGGCTGAAGATCTTCTTCGCCCCGGGCGGGTTCACGCTCTTCGGGCCGACAGTGTCGGCGTGGACGAACCTGCTGCTGTGCATCGCCTTGATGTACGTCCTGATCAAGATCCCGTTCTGGTTCCTGTCGTCGGCGAAGTCGGGCAAGGGATCGATGCTCGGCCGCCTGGTCCGCGGGGTCATCGTGTACAAGACGATGGGCCTGCTCGGCGGCGCCGGCGGTCTGCTCGGCAGACGTGGCGGCAAACGTGGCGGCACACCGCGCACCGGCGGTCCGAGCGCGCCGGCGGATCCGCCGTCCACGCAGTCGGGGCAGTACATGCTGCCCTTGAAGGTGCGGCGGGTATCGAAGCCGTTCCGCACCCGGCGACGCGGCTGGGACGGCCCCGCACGGCCCGGCCTGCTCGGCGACGGCAAACCCGGGCCAGGGCAGCTGTCGCTATTCACCACCAGCGGTCACAGCGGCGACCGGACCGTCGGTCCCAACCCCCGTGCACTGCCACCGAAAGACCTGCCGAACGCGCTCCCCCGCGATCAGCTCGGGTTGCCACTCACCGTGCGCCACGACCCACACCGGACACCACCGCGCACCCTGGCCGACGACCTCGCCACCGGGCGGCCCGCACCTGTGGCGATGCGCCAGCCGGGACTGCTCATGCCCGACGGGCGAGTCAACCGCCAAGCCCAGCCGCCGGCGAACCTGCCTCGCGCGATGCTCGCGCCCAGCACCGGGATGCTGCCCATCCACCTGCCGCCCCAGACACCCCGCGCGCCCCGGCGAACCATCGCCGATCAACTCGCCGACCCTTCCCGCAGCAACCGCGCCCCGCAAACCGGGCCAGGCCTGATCACGCCGTCCGGGCAGATCAACCGCGCGGCTCGCGCGTCCCGCCGCCCTGCATCCGACGCCTACACCGGTAATCGGCCGCTGGCGTCCGGGCAGTACCCGCTGCCGCTTGGCGTGCGCCGCCAAGCCAAACCTGCCCCCGCCGATCCGCCGCCCGCCCCGCGCCCGGCCCGGCCGACGGCCCCGAAGAAGCCAGCAGGGCGGCAGTTGCCGCTGCCGCTGGATCTTCCCGCGCGTCCACGGCGCCCGAAGAAGAAGTGAGGAACCACGACCATGTCCAGACCCGTTCGCATACCGACGGTCGTTTCATACTGCCTCTCCTGCGGTTGTTGGGACGGTTCGTGTGACGCGGAACGAGTTCGCGACCTGCTGCCGGTAAAGCTCCTGGGTGGCCTCGTCCCACGGGATGCACCAGCGGCCGGCTGCGCCGCGGCGGGCGGGCAACTGGCCTTTGCGGATCCAGTTGCCGACCGCCTTGGGCGCGACGCCGAGCTGCGCGGCGGCCTGGGCGATGCTGACCTCACCCTCCCCGACCGCCGCGGTGCGGGGCGCGGGGATGCCGTAGGTGTCGCGGACCCGGGCAACGGCGGCGGTGTCCCAGGGACGTCCTTTGCCCGTGGTCAGGCCAGCCGCGTTGAGCTCCGTGGCGAGTTGCTCGCTAGTGCGTGTCGCGCCGTGCCGGCGGATGATCTCCAGCGCGGTGGCCGGGGTGCGGCCAGGGCCCTTGCGGCTGACGGTGACCTCGTCGGTGGCGCCGGTGTGCCAGCGCACCCCGATCCGGGCCTCGCGGGGATCGGCGGTGGGCAGCAGGGTGACGTCGGCGACGAGGGTGCGCAGCAGCCGTTTGCGGTCACGCGGGCTGGTGTCCGGGTCGTCCCACAACCGCGGCAGATCCGCCGCCAACGCCTCCAACGTCGACCGCTCGGGCAGCGGTGGCTTGGCTGCCCGAGCGGTCTCCAGCGCCGTTTCCGCCTCGGCCACCGCAGCGAGCTTGGTTTCCCAGCGGGATTCCAGACTCCTTGCCACCAAACGGTTTTCCGGCTCCACCTGACTGAACGCGCGTTCGGCGCGGTCCGCTTCGTAGCGGGCGCGTTCGACCGTGAGTTCGGCGGCCCGGTGCGAGCGGACATGCCGCTCGGTCACCTCATCAGCCACCGCCAGCGCGGCGGTGATCTGCTCCGGGGTCACGGCTTTGAGCAGCAACTCGGAGACGATCGCGTCGACGGTGGAGGCGGTGACCGAGCGGCAGCGCGCGGTCTTGGCCTGGTCGCGGGCGCTGGAGCACTCGTAGTGCACGTAGTGGCGGTTGCCGTAGCGGGTGCCCATCCGCGCGCCGCAGCCGCCGCAGTGGACGATGCCCTGACACAACGCGATGCCTTCGCGGGGTGGACGGGCACCGGCGTTGGTCTGGTTCGCGGCGAGTATGGCCTCGTTGTCCAGGTACTGCTGCCAGCTGATGTAGCCCTCGTGGTGGTCCTGGATCAGGACCGTCCACTCGTCGCGGGCGCGGGTGCGGCGCGCCGAGCGCACCGTGCCATCAGGCTGGACGCGGCGTGTGTCGTAGCTGCGGCCGTAGGTGTAGGCCCCGGCGTAGGCGGGGTTCTTCAGCGCCTGCAGCACCCGGTAGTGGCCGAGCTTGCCCCACTTCAGCTGACCGGCCCACGCGCCGCCGTAGGCGCGTTGCGGGAACAACCTGCCGGTCTCGGCGAACGCCTTGACCACCCCGAACGCCGAGCCTGTGCGCGCGAACTCGGCGAACAGGTCCTCCACCGCGGTGCGGACCTGTTCATCCGGGTCGATCACGACCTGGCCGTCGAGGTCGTAGACGAACCCGACGGCCAGCTTGGCGCGCAGCTCGCCGCGGTGCGCGGCGGCCAGCTTCGCGCCGTGCAACCGGCCAGCCAGCAGATGAAGCTCGGCCTCCGACATGCTTCCCTTGAGCCCCAACAACAAACGGTCGTTGACGTCGCCCAGATCGTAGACTCCGTCGCCGTCGATCAGGAGCGTGTCGGTCAGCCTGGCCAGTTCCAGCAGCCGCGCGAACTCCGCCGACGAGCGCGCCAGCCGCGAGACTTCCAGCCCGAAGATCGCACCGACCTCGCCCAGACAGACCCGCGAGATGAGCTCGCGGAACCCGTCGCGTTCGGACCCGAAGCGACCCGACACACCCAGGTCGGCGTCGACGACGAGGACCTGCTCGGCGGTCCAGCCGAGCTCCACCGCGACCGCGGACAGGCCGTACTGCCGCGCGGTCGACTCGCCGTGGTCGCGGACCTGCATCATCGTCGACTGCCGCACATACACCACCGCGCTGCGGGAGCGGTGTTCCGTGGTGATCTTCGACGCCCCGTTCACCGGTGCCACCGCCGCGATTGTCCTTGCGCAGCAACGATTCGACCATGTTCGCCACGGCCATCACCGCCTCGCCACACCAGGCCGCGGCCACCATGCCTCACTCCTGACCCAGCAGAGCCGTCGCCGTCGAATCCGAGCATCACCAAGATCATCATTCACCCACCAGGGTGGCGCTGTCACGGCGCCCCAGCAGCGCGTCGGCTACCTCGCGCAACGCCGTCAGCCCGTCGGCCGAGAGCCGCTGCTCACCGGCCGGCGCGCCGCGATCGGTCCACTCCTGCCGCAGCGTCACCCGCTGCTGGCCGTCGACCTCGCACACGAACCACAGCCCCCGCCGCGTGCGCCGCTCGAACAAGACCGGCAACTCCCGGCCACACAACGGATGAAACGGATGGGTAACCACCAATGAGCTACCACGACTCCCGAGCGAACGTGTCGTATGCGGTACGTATCCCCGCTGACGTCGATCGCCCAGACCGCGTCCTCGGCCCGCTGACCGCCCGGCAGCTGGCGATCCTCGGCATCGCCGGCCTGCTACTCTACGCCCTCTACGGCGCCACCCACGCGTTCCTGCCGGCACCGGTGTTCCTGGTATTCGCCGTCCCGGTGGGGATCGCGGTCACCGTCATCGCGCTCGGGCACCGGGACGGCGTGGCGCTGGATCGGTTGCTGCTGGCCGCGATCCGCCAGAGGCTCGCCCCACGCCACCGCGTGTCGGCGCCAGAGGGCGTGCGCCCGGCGCCCGCGTGGCTGATCACCGACACACAGCGGGCCGACCATGGCGATAGCAGCCGCAGGCGCCGCCGATCGCACGACGAGGTCGCGCCGACGCCACTGGAGCTGCCCGCGCACGGGGTAAGCGGGACCGGCGGGCAGCCCGGGGTGGTCGATCTCGGGCCGGACGGGCTGGCGGTGATCGCGGTCTGCTCCACAGTCAACTTCTCCCTGCGCACACCCGGCGAACAGGAAGCGCTCGTCGCCTCGTTCGCGCGATACCTGCATTCGCTGACCGCGCCGGTGCAGTTCCTCATCCGCGCCGAACGACTCGACCTCGCCCCCCAGATCGCGGAACTGCGCGCCCGCGCCGGCGGCCTGCCCCACCCCGCCCTCGAAGCCGCCGCACGCGACCACGCCGACTACCTCGACGAACTGACCCGCCACGCCGACCTGCTGCGCCGCCAAGTGCTGCTGGTCCTGCGCGAACCGACCCGCACCCTGGCCCCGGCCAACAGAGTCAGCCTGGGAAAGCCGCCGTGGCGACGGCCGGCACCTGCTGCCAAGGGTGACCCGGGAGTGCGCCAGGCGGCCGAACAACGACTGGTGAGGCGCCTGGGCGAAGCCGCCGAACTGCTGACCCCCGCAGGGATCGTCGTCACCGCACTCGACGCCTCCACCGCGACCGGGGTGCTGGCCGCGGCCTGCAACCCCGACACGTTCCTCCCACCCTCAGCTGGGCTCGCCGGGTCCGACGAGGTCGTCACCAGCACCACCACCTTCACCGACCTCTACAGCTCCGACGAGCACACCGCTGCAGCTCGGCGCGCTGCTCGACCCCCAGCCTCCGAGACACCGACCTCGCCACAGCCGGGGTCCCGGTCCGGTCCGTGGCTGGCCGAGGACGAGGACTGGGACTACGACGACGAGCTGGCCGACCGCGACGACACCGAAGGCAGGTAACACCATGTCCCGCACTCACCCCCGCACTCCGCGGTCCGGGTCGGCGTCCGCCGGAGCCTTCACACCTGACGCGCTCTCGGTCGGCACCCGGCACCTAGAGGTCGGCAACGAATGGGTCGCCTCCTTCGGCGTCACCGGCTACCCCCAAGAGGTCTACCCGGGCTGGCTCGCTCCCCTGCTGACCTATCCCGCGCGGCTCGACGTGTCCGTACACATCCAGCCCGTCGACCCCGCCACCGCCGCCAGCGGCCTGAAGAAACAACGCGCCCGCCTCGAATCCTCCCGACGCCACCACGCCAGACAAGACCACCTCGACGACCCCGATCTCGACGCCGCGGCCGAAGACGCCGCCGACCTGTCCCGGCGTATCGCACGCGGCGAAGGGCGCTTGTTCAAGTTCGGGCTGTATTTGACGATCCACGCCCCCGACGAGGACACGCTCGCCGAGGAAGTGTCCGCGTTGCGATCGCTGTGCGCGTCGCTCCTGCTGGACGCGAAACCCGCCACCTACCGGGCGTTGCAGGGCTGGGTCACCACCCTGCCGCTCGGGCTCGACTCGCTCGGTCTGAAGAGGACATTCGACACCGCCGCCGTCTCGGCCGCGTTCCCGTTCACCTCACCGGATCTGCCGCCGACGGACCCGACATCGACCGCGCCGACCGGAGTCCTCTACGGCTACAACGTCAGCTCCCAAGGCCTGGTGCACTGGGACCGGTTCGCGTGCGACAACTACAACGCGATCGTCCTCGGCCGTAGCGGTTCCGGGAAGTCCTACCTCGTCAAACTCGAAACCCTCCGCTCCCTCTACCGACGGATGCGGCCACCCGCCGACGCCGACGACGGGGGCGGGTGGGCGGCGGATGGGGTGCAGGCGTTCGTCATCGACCCCGAAGACGAATACGCCCGCCTCGCCTCCGTCGTCGGCGGCACCTACGTCCACCTCGGTGCCGGGGGCGTGCGACTCAATCCCTTCGATCTGCCGATCCAGACCGGCGCGAACGGTCGCCGGACCGCGCCACACGACGCGCTCAACCGGCGAGCGCTGTTTCTCCACACCGTGCTGGCCGTCCTGTTCGGCACCGACATCACCGCGGGCGAACGTGCCGTTCTCGACACCGCCATCACCGGCACCTACGGGCGTGCCGGGATCACCCAGGACCCGCGGACGTGGACTCGTCCGGCGCCGCTGATGCGGGATCTCCGCGACACCCTCACCGCCGCAGGCGATGCGGTCGCGGCCGATCTGGCCGCCCGATTGCATCCGTTCGTCGACGGCGCGTTCGCTGACCTCTTTGACGGGCCCACCACTACCGCACCCGATGGACACCTGGTCGTGTTCTCCCTGCGTGACCTGCCTGACGAGCTCAAAGCCATTGGCACGTTGCTGACGCTCGACGCGGTGTGGCGGCGGGTGTCGAACCCGGCGCACCGACGGCCACGGCTGGTCGTGGTGGACGAGGCGTGGCTGCTGATGCAGCAACCCGAAGGCGCGAAGTTCCTCTTCCGCATGGCCAAAGCCGCCCGCAAACACTGGGCCGGACTCACCGTCGCGACGCAAGACACCGCCGACGTCCTGAGCTCCGACCTCGGACGGGCGGTCGTGGCGAACGCCGCGACAGTCGTACTGCTGCGGCAATCCTCCCAGGCCATCGACGAGATCGCCGACACCTTCGACCTCGCCGCCGGGCAACGCCACTTCCTGCTCTCCGCCGACCGCGGCCAGGGGCTCCTTGGCTCGGGCACGGAGTGGGTGGCGTTTCAGTCGCTCGCGTCGCCGACCGAGAACTTCTTGGTCACCACTGACCCCGCCGAGCTGGCGGCCTTCGCCGACGAGGACCCCGCGGGCACCGACACCAGCTTGCGCGACGCGTACATCGACCTCGGCCCCGACGACGGTCGACGAGATGCCCCCGAGCACGACTACGCCGGGGATGGCGACAAGCACGTCGAGCTCGACGTCGCCTGACCCACCACACCTTGTCCGGTTTTGTCACTGATGTGCCACCTTGTCGAAAGGGTTGACCCGCCATGCCGCTGTACTCGCACCCGCACCAAAGCTGGTTCGGTGACTATCTGCGCGACCCCGGCACCGCGGGCCGCACTGTCCTGCTCGGCCTGCGCGACTGGGCGCTGGCGTGGGGTCCGGTCGTGGTGCCGGTTCTCGTGGTCGCTGTGGCGGGTTGGGTGGTGGGGCGTCGGTGGTGGCGGGCCCGCTGCCACGCCACGCTGCAGACTGATGCACGCTGCATCACGGTGCTCGCGCCGCCCACGGTCGACCCGGCTGGCGGGACCGCGATCTGGTCCAACCTCGTCGGGCTCCTACGACCGGCGTGGAAGCGATGGTTCACCGGCCAGCCACACCTCGCCCTCGAGTACACCTTCTCCGAACACGGCGTCTCCATCCGGTTCTGGGTCCCCGGAGTCGTCCCGCCGAGCCTGGTGGAACGCGCCATCGAAGCCGCCTGGCCCGGGTCCCATACCCGCACCACCCCTGCCACATCGCCGCTGCCCGCCCCGGCCGCCGGGCGGCGGCAGATCTCGGTGGGTGGGCAGCTGCGGCTGGCACGGTCGGAGGCGTTGCCGATCCGGACCGGGTTCGACGCCGACCCCATCCGCGGGCTGCTCGGCGCCCCCGTCGGGCTCGGGCGCGAGGACCACGCCGGCGTCCAGATCCTCGCCCGCCCGGTTACCGGGCGCCGTGTCGCCCAGGCTCGCCGTGCCGCGCGCCGTGTCCACACCGGATCTTCGGCGCGGGTCGGCGGCCGGATCCTGGACCTGGTCACCCCGGGCGCGAAAGCTACCCGGGCCGGGCGGAGCACCGACAGTCGCCGGATCAGCCAGGACCCGCAACTGTCGCTGGAATACTCGGCCCAGAACAAGGCGATCGTCGGCAAACAGCGCGGTTCGCAGTACGAGACGGTCGTCCGCTACGCCGTCACCGCGAACCTCGCCTCCGACGCGGCGGAGGGCGCGGTCCGCCAAGCTCGCGATACCGCCCGCGGGCGGGCGCACGCGCTCGCGGCGAGTTTCGCCGCCTACACCGACCACAACCACTACACCCGCACCCGCCTCCACCATCCCGCCCGCGAACTCGCGTCCCGGCGCCTCGAGCGCGGAGACCTGCTGTCGGTACCGGAGCTCGCGGTCATCGCGCACCTGCCCGTCGACGCCGAAATCCCCGGAGTCGAACGCGCCGGAGCCAAAGCCGTCTCACCACCACCCGGCGTCGCGACACCGGGCCCAGAGGTCAAAGCATTGGGTGTCGCCGACAGCGGCCATGCCCGCCCCATCGGCCTGCGCGTCCCCGACGCCCGCCATCACCTGCATGTCCTCGGCGCGACCGGATCGGGGAAGTCGACGTTGTTGGGCAACATGATCCTCGATGACGCCGATGCCGGGCGGGGCATCGTGCTCATCGACCCCAAAGGCGACCTCGCCACCGACGTCCTGTCCCGCCTCCCCCGCACCGCCGCCGACCGCGTCGTGCTGTTCGACGCCGACTCCCTGCACCGCCCGCCGTGCCTCAATCCCTTGGAAGGTGGGGAGACCGATCGGGAAGTGGACAATCTGGTGTCGGTGTTCCGGCGGGTGTACTCGGCGTTCTGGGGACCGCGCACCGACGACCTCATGCGCGCCGCCTGCCTCACCCTCCGCGCCCAAGAAGGCACCCCCACCCTCGCCGACCTACCGAAACTGCTGAGCAGTGAAGCGTTCCGATCCAGGATCACCGCGGGGCTGACCGACCCCGTGCTCACCGGGTTCTGGGAGTGGTACGACGAACTGACCGACTCCAGCCGCTCCCAAGTCATCTCACCCCTGATGAACAAGCTCCGGGCGTTCCTGCTGCGACCCTTCGTGAAAGAAGCCATCGCCGGCGGCCGCTCCACCGTCGACATGGCCCAGGTTCTCGACGAGGGCGGCATCTGCCTCGTCCGGATCCCGAAAGGATCGTTGGGCGAGGAGACGACGCGGCTGGTCGGGTCGCTGGTCGTCGCCCGCACCTGGCAGGCCACCACTGCTCGCGCCCGCGTCCCCCAACGCCTGCGACCGGACGCCAGCCTGATCGTCGACGAGTGCCACAACTTCCTCAACCTGCCCTACCCACTGGAGGACATGCTCGCCGAAGCCCGCGGGTTCCGGGTCTCGATGACCCTGGCGCATCAGCACCTCGGGCAACTGACCCGGGAACTGAAAGAGGGCATCTCGACCAACGCCCGCTCCAAAATCTTCTTCAACGCCTCCCCCGAGGACGCGCGTGAGCTGGCGCGGCATACGGCGCCGCGGCTGTCCGAACACGACCTCGCCCACCTCGGCGTCTACCACGTCGCCGCCCGCCTCGTCGTGCACGGCGCGGAGACCGAACCGTTCACCATGACCACCACCGCCATGCGCCCCCCGGTTCCCGGCCGGGCGAAAGAGATCCGTGCCGCCCTTCGCCGCAACCGCGGCGGCGACAGCACCTCACCCCGCCCGGTGAGCCCGACTGGGCTGTCGCGTCCGGCGGCCGGTTCGGGTCGGAGCAGGCCGGAGGCGAGGGCCCGCAAGACCGATCCGCGCCGGATCGAACCATGACATACCACCTGAGAGACACCCCTGACTGGTTATCCACAGGGTTGTCCACAGAACTTTATGTGGAAGGACGTTCACGTTGATCACCACGACGACTCGTCAGCACACTCTGCGCCAGCACCTGCCCGGTGCCACCGCTGCCCGCGCGGCCAGCTCCGTGGAACACCAGGCCGCGCTCGCGGCCAGGCTCACCCGCCGGGACAAGTGGCTGCTGGCATTGCTGCACGAGCATCGGGTCCTGACCTCTGCGCAGGTGTTCGACGCGGCGTTCCCCTCCAGCCGCGCCGCCCGGCAGCGGCTGCGGGAGCTGTACCTGTGGCGCGCGGTCAGCCGGTTCCAGCCGTTCCAGCAACTCGGCTCCGCGCCGATGCACTACGTGCTGGGCCCTGCCGGCGCCGCCGTGCTCGCCGCCGAACACGGCCTCGAGGTCAAAGACCTCGGCTACCGGCACGACCGGGCCATGGCGATCGCGCACAATCAGCGCCTCGCGCACACCGTCGGGGTCGCCGACTTCTTCACCTCGCTGATCGCCCGCGCCCGCCGCCACCCAACGGATTCCCCCTCCACCCTGTCCGAGGCCGTGACGGCCTGGTGGTCGGAAACACGGTGCGGACGGCACTTCGGAGACCTGGTCATCCCCGATGCCTACGGCCGCTGGCACAGCGCTCGCGGCGAGCTCGAGTTCTTCCTGGAATTCGATACCGGCACCGAATCCCTGACCAAAGTGTCACGCAAACTCGCCGCCTACGCCCGGCTGGCCGACTCCACCGGCATCGCCACGCCCGTGCTGATCTGGCTGCCGAGCAGCCGCCGCGAAGCCGGAGCTCGCACCGCATTGGCACGCATCCACGCCGAGCTCGAACACCGCGAGGCCGTACCCGTCGCCACCGCCGCGGCCGACCTGCTCGACCCCGCCAGTCGCCACCCCAGTCCCGCAGAGGAGGTCTGGCTTCCCCTGACCGCCGGCCGTGAACGGCGAGTGGCACCGCGCTACGCACTCGGCGAGCTAGCAGCTGCGTGGCCGCGCCTGACGCCACCGCCGACCGTGCGCCCGATCGGGCACACCAGCGAGGAGAACGCGGCGAGCGGCGCGGCCGCATACCGGCTGCCCCCACCATGGCCGATCCCGCCCGACACGAGCCCGAACATCCCCAGCCACACCACCAGCTGACCACCCAGCATCCAGGGACTTCTTAGTGCAGGAGGTGTCACCGCAACCATGGGCAGCAAGATCGGGATCACCATCGCCGGGGTCCTCGCCGTCCCGCTGATTCTGGCCGCCGGCCTGGTCGGCATCATCAGCGCGCTCTCCGGCAGCGGCGGCAGCGGAGTCGACTGCGTGCCCGGCGGCGCGACCACCGGCACTGTCACTGGGTATGGACCAGATCAGACCACGAACGCCGCGACCATCGTCGCCGTCGGCAAGCGACTGCAGGTCCCGGCACCGGGCTGGGTCATCGCGGTCGCGGTCGCCATTCAGGAATCCACCCTGCATAACCTCGACCACGGCGACCGCGACAGCCTCGGCCTGTTCCAGCAACGACCCTCCCAAGGCTGGGGCACCCCCGCCCAGATCATGGAACCCGCCTACGCCGCCACCCAGTTCTATCAACACCTCACCGCCGTCCCAGGCTGGCAGCAGATGAGCCTCAACGACGCGGCCCAGACCGTGCAGCGCTCCGGTACACCGAACGCGTATGGGCAGCATGAGAACACCGCCGAGGCGATCGTGGCGGCCGTCGCCGGAGTCTCGTGCTCGTCTACGGTCGGGACCGGGGACTGCGGCAACATCACCGCGCCCACCTCGGCCGCCTTCATGGCCATAAATTATGCGTGTAGTCAGCGAGAATTGCCGTATGTGTGGGGAGGCGACGGGCCCGACGCTGGCGAGGCAGGGTTTGACTGCAGCGGCCTCACCCGAGCCGCCTACAACGCGGCAGGAATAGCGTTGCCACGCACCGCACGCACACAATTCGCCGTCGGACCCCGGGTGCCTGACGGGCAGCCACTGCTACCGGGAGACCTCGTGTTCTACGGCACCGCGAGCAACATCCATCACGTCGGCCTCTACATCGGCGGAGGGCAGCTAATCAACGCTCCAACGTTCGGCAAACCTGTCCAGACCGGTCCCTACCGCTACCCCCACGATGACTATTTCGGGGCGACGAGGCCATCGAACTAACCATTATTGCATTTGATGCAACATTGGCCGTGATTCGTTGTTGCTGGTTCTTGCTGGTCAAGGCGTTGTCCCATGATCTCGCTGTGAGGCGCGGCGTGTCGTTGACCTGGACTGTCCGATGTGGATGCAACGATGTTGTATCCACTGCAACCGGAGGTTCGGGTGGCGCGACAGGTTGAGCTGGACGGCGCGACGCATCTGATGCTGCCGCCCCGGGGGGCGACACTTGGACGAGACCGGTTCCTGCGGGCGGAGACCATCGCGCCGCAGGTGCGGCTGGTCCGGCGATTCGCTGAATTCACCTCGACATCGCTCAGGCCGGCTGCCGTATCGCCTTAGATAGGCCCTCAATCAAGTAGCTCGGAATCCAACTCACTTTGCTGGCGATCACATCCCACGGAGACCTGAAGTCAGGTGTTCAAATGCAGTCAGGTTTACACGGAATGCGCAACTAGCATCGATTAGAAATCGATTAGATACCGTCCAGCAGTCCCGTCTTCTTTATCCGTGCGACGTGTCGACCATGCTCTTTATCGTCCTGCATGACGGGGATTTCGAGCATCAAGCGCCACGCTTCTTCAAGACATTCCGTTTCAAACTGCCCAGACTTTCGAGAATACAGGCGAATCAACCCAAGGGCGAGTCGATTGCCACATACAACAGTGGCCAGCAACTTATCGAGGTCCTCGCCTATGGGATCAACGCTAGGTGCCACATCCTGGTCTTTCCGCTCAATAGCGTCGTCAACTGAATGAAGTACTGTCATCATCAAATTCCATGCTCTCTGACCGTCAGCGCGCCACGCGGAACGTGACAGTTCTGCCTCCCGAAGCAAAGGAGCTACGCGAAGTTTTTCAGGGTCGAAGTATCCCGCCATTACCATGGCACCCATCGCGCCGAGCAGTAGCTGGGTCTGCGCAACGAGTGCACCAAACGGATCGGCAGCAACGGACTCGCTCCACTCCGCTAGCGCTGACCTGTAGCCATACTCGTCGCACCGCAACCGCGCTCGAAGAAGTTGAACAGCAGCCTCGGCGCAACGTCGCGGGAGCTGCGTCGACTCGGGTACGACGTATGCTCGACCAACGTACTTAGAGTTCTTCGGAAGGCTTCCAAACTCGGTCACTAACGCCTGGCGTCTCGCCCCGCTCATGAACAGATCTACGATGTCCGTCCGAGACCAAACCTCGCACATTAGACCAGGCACACCCGCTGTCATGACTTCATTAATCAACAATGGATGCGTGCCCGGGTAATTGACAACGAAGACCCACTTCTGCATGAATGCCGGTATGTCGAAATTTTTGACCGAACTTTCGAGATCTGAACGAAATTTAGCGACAGCACCCCTGATGCGAAAGTATGGATCAGGGCCGTAACAGGCAAAGACTGTACGCTCGGACTGCAAGTAGCCGTCGCAGCCCTGGTCTCCAAGGCGGCCTAAAGCGGCTGTATCGCGGTAGCCGCGGCCATGGACCGTACGCATGACACGATCGAAGAGACGCTGGAATCCATCGGCTTTCACGCTCCGGAGTTCAACATCCAGCCGGATCTGATAATAATTCCGCACCCAGTCGGGCGCTTCGCAAAGACGATCAAAGCTCAGCTTCTCTGCCATGCTCCGATGATAAGCGGTCGAATCGATCAGAAGCTGGAGGCGCTGGTCAGACGTGTTCTACCGGATGCTGCCGACTGCTCGGCAACCACCCGCGTGGCCCTGCGGGGCCCTTCATGTCAAGCCTCCGGTGCCGATCACAGGTCAGCAAGAGCAGGCACCGCCTCGCCCCCAGCCCGGCGTCGCGGCCACTGATGACAAGCCGCATGCAGCGAATACGACACGGTTCGAATACCTACCCTCCACCAGTTGCGCGTGGTACCGGGGTGTAGTCTCCGCGCCGATCTGAGCATTTCCGCGTATAAGTGAGCACTGCGTGAACATTTGCTCAGACGCTGCGGAAGATCCGCTGGCGCCCGGTCCGGTGTCGGTGTCACCGACACCGAGTGTTTAAGTAAGCGTGGAAACCAGTGGCGGACGAACCGATCACCTTGCACGGAAGTGCCATTTCACAGGATCGACGTTGCTCATGTTCGCAGGGAAAGGACAAGGTCACATCCGCATCGTGGTGCCGCGGCAACCCTTAATTACCGTAATCCTCTTCGCGGCGCAGAAGCAAAGAATATTGCCCGCGTGCGTGCCTGCTACCCGTTTCGGCTACCCCTGTTGTCACACCTTCGAATTTGAGGTAATAGGGAGAACCACCCTCGTCGATCCATTCACACTGGAGCAGCTGGACATCGTGGCCGACCAGCCCGGTAACCGGGTCGAGCAAGCTGTGGGCAATGTCGCGAAGCTGCGGACCCTCAGAGCATTCAACCTTGATAGTATTGTCAGCTTCCCACACATCTATCCAGGCCGTCGCATTGAGCAGGTGCAGGCGACGTAGCAGACGGCTGGCCAGCGTCGGGTTTGCCCGTATGCGCCTGTTCTCCTGCAGGAAACGCCTCTCTTCCGCTGTAAGTTCCGGTTCGTGCACGAAGAACTTCTTCTCGGCTCCGAGGTACTGGTCGCGCGCCACTGACATGGCTGTCGACCATTGTGCTGCGGTGACACCTTTTAGGAGGATCTTGGCGTCAGTCGAATGTCCGTCGATGCCGAGCATGCGGAGTGTCACGCCGTGACGATTGGCGATCACGCGGAGGCCTGGAACACCTGCGCTCTCGTCGTCGTGGCTGCACGGTGCCATGCCGAACGGGAGAGGCCCGAGTGCCCGCAGCCGTATGTGAAGTTCGAGTCTGTCAGGCTTTGGCACGATGTAGCGAAACGGATAGAAGGGGAGACTTCGGTCGCGCATCCTGCCGACGTCTCGGAATGCCAGTAGGACCTGCGCTTCAAGCTCCTGCTGCGATGCGGACAGCGCTGCCGGAGCACTAGCAACTCGTCGGAATCCATCCTCACTGTCTACCAGCAGATGCTGGCCGTGGACATCCGACGTACCTGGCCCCGCCGCGTTCCCGCTCACCGGCCGAACAGCCACCCAGCGACGTCGATGCCGCGTTATCCACGTTTGTGGACCCATATGGAGTAGTAGTTCCCCAACAGGGGAGGCCGCGTCTACAAGAGACGGTCGTCTTTTTTTGTCTATCGCTTGACATGGAGGGGCTGACGAAGCGTCCATAGACGTGTAGCCCGAACCACCGGACCCGCACCGGCGGGCGACGCCCCCGGCCGGGGCATGACACCCACCCGAATTCCGTACCGAATGGAGCCCGTCATGTCCCACACCACCAAGACCACCACGACCGACACCCGCCCCCTGCATCTGGTGTCCACCACAACCGACGCAACAGGCCCCCAGCCTGCGACCATAGATACCAAGGTGCGCGACGCGCTGCTCGCCAATCCCGGTGCCACGACGGCGACGCTGGCGATGGAGGCAGGGGTCGGGCGGTCCACAGCGGCGAAGCTCCTCGCCCGCTGGGCGAAGGAGGGCACCGTGATCCGCGCCAACGGCACGGACCCCGCCTCCCCCGCCACCTGGACCATCGACGTCGCCGACGCGTGCGCGGATGACGGCGACGCCATCTCGGCAACCGAGCCCAACACAGTCACCACCAGCCCCGGCATCCCCGACACGAGCTCAGACACTGCTGACGACAGCACCGGCACGCACGACCACGCCGCTAACGCCGCCCCGGCAAACACCACGGCAGCACCCAGTGACGACGACACGGCGTCGGCCGACGCCGTGTCGTCGGCTCCGGCACTCAACGAACCCGTAGACACCGTAGACACCGCAACGGAAGCCCCCTCCGTCGACCGCGACGGGGACGCAGCGACCCGCAACGACACCAACCCGGGTCAAGCCGCCGCTGCGGATAGTGGCGACACCGGGTCGGCCGACGCTGAGCCGCACACAGGCGACCCTGACGCCGATCAGGACGCGCGACCGAGCGCGCCCACGCCCTCTCCCACGGTGCAGGGGTCGCCGACGGATCGGCTTCCGAAGGGTGGGCTGTACGAGCTGGTGAAGACCTACCTCGCCGAACACCCCACCGACAGCTTCGGCCCCGCCAAGATCGGCACCGAACTGACCCGCTCCGGCGGTGCGGTGAACAACGCGCTGGAGAAGCTGGTGATCGACGGTCACGCGATCAAAACCTGTGAGGCACCGAAACGGTTCGCGTACAACACCGCCAACTAGCCATCCCTGCGTCGGCATCTTGGTGCCCCTGCCCGGGCCCCAGGATGCCGACGCCTGTTCGATGGGCCCGAACGGGACGCCAGCCACCGGGTCGGTGTGGCTCAATCCTGACCACGGCGTCTGGCTCAGGCAGCTAATGGGCCGGGGGTGTCGCACCGGGCTGGGAACGACCAGCTGGGGCCAGATCGCCGCCGACTGGATCGTGCCCCGGCTCGGCCTACCCGTGTGTCCCGTTCTCGATGTTCCGGTCGACGGGCCTCGGTTCGGGTGGTCGACCAAGCTGAAGCCGATCGTGCCGTGGGCTGGTGACCGTCCGCTGGCCTGGGCCGACGACCAGCTTCACGGCACAGACCGAGGATGGGCGGAGACCCCGCAACGATGACCACGGCATTCCGACGCTCCCCATACAGCCGTGGCCGTGACCTGGTCTGCAACGCGCCCACGTCGACACCGCCCGCACCTGGCTCGACGCCGACCTTTAACCGCCGCATCCGGCAGGTAACCGCTGAACGCGTGTGAGCCCTGGTTATCTGATAGATCGCCAGGGCTCACATGCGTTCAGCTATGAGGGCACAACACCGCCAGTGCAACACCAGGCCGGACGCCCACCTGCGGGAGGTCATCTCTGGTCGATCACACTTAACCAACGGATTCCACCGTAGCCGCGGCGACCTGGCTTTCAAGGCACTTCACAAAGACGGAGCGAGGTCAGGCCTTGGCGGCCGCGACCTTCTTCCGTGGTGCTCGCGTCTTCTTCGGGGCCTCGACCTCAACGGGCTCGCGTTCGTTCAGTTCGAATGCCTCGACCACGTCCGCCGGAATCCGGCCACGTTCGGACACGGGATACCCATTATCGATGGCCCACGCGCGAATCGCCCGTGAGCGCTCGCGGTCGCCTGAGGTAACAGTTTTCCCTTCGACGGCCGACTGGCCTGCCGCCAGACGCACTTTACGCCCACCGGTCCGCCGAGCGGTCGCGACATAGCGCGCCAGCTCGTCCCGAAGGCTAGCCGCGTTGCCCTCCGACAGATCGATCTCGTAGGTAACGCCATCAAGACTGAACGGGACGGTCTGGTTCGCGACGCCCCCATCGATGTCATCGACCATCTCGACAAGAATTTTCTGTGCCATGGAGATCCTCCTCCCGCCGGAGCTTCACGGAGAAGCGTTTGCCCGACGAATCGCCTGAATGTGCTTTGTGATCGATGCTACGGGACAGGTTACCGCAGTTCATATTGATTTCAATGCAGGGTCCATAAAGCCGATCCCACTCGTTTGTGACGCTGGGTAATTAACGGACTCCGATTACGGCTACCGGGTCAACCCCAATGCCACGTAGCTTAAGTTGATCTTGGTTGGGTGTTGGGTTTCCCGGCGTGGTGGCGTGGTTTGTCCGGGCTGAGCTGTTCTGATCGTCTGTCATGAGCTCAGGTGTGACGGCCAGCCCGGATCAGGTGTCGCTGGGTGTGCTGATGGCCGCCGTGGACCGGGATGTGATCGACGCCGCGGTCGCCGCGTGCGGGGTCGGGGCGAAGCGGTCGGACGGGAAACTGCCCCCGCATGTGGTGGTGTATCTGACGATGGCGCTGTGTCTGTTTCCCGATGATGATTATGAGGAAGTCGCGACGAAGGTCACTGGTTCGTTGTCGCGGTTCGGGTGCTGGAACGCGTCCTGGACGGTCCCGACGGCCAGCGGGATCACCCAGGCCCGCAAACGTGTGGGCCGCACGGTGATGGCCGAGGTGTTCGACGGTGTGGCCGGGGTGGTGGCGACCTCGGACACCCGCGGCGCGTGGCTTCGGCGGTGGCGGTTGCTGGCGATCGACGGGTTCGAGGTCGATCTGCCCGACACCCCCGCCAACGCCACCGAGTTCGGCTACGCCGGATCGGGTAGACACCGCTCGGCCTACCCGAAAGCGCGGGTGGTCGCGCTGGCCGAATGCGGCACCCACGCATTCCTCGCCGCCGAGGTCGGGCCCTATGCGGTCGGCGAGCAAACGCTGGCGCAGAGGCTTTATCCGCGCCTGCGTGGTGATGAACTGCTCACCGCCGACCGGAACTTCTACAGTTGGGCCGCGTGGGACACCGCCGCCGCGACCGGTGCGGCACTGCTGTGGCGTGCACCGACCCAGCTGAACCTGCCCGTGGTCGCGGTCCTGCCCGATGGGACCTACCTGACGGTCCTGATCAACCCGAAGGTCCGGGGCGCCGGTCGGCGGCGGCAGATCCTCGCCGCCGCCGAAGCCGGGCACGACATCCATCCCGATGAGGCGCATCTGGTCCGGGTTGTGGAATACGACGTCCCCGATCGTGAAGGTAACGGCACCGGGGACCTGATTGTGCTGCTGAGCAGCATCACCGACTCCACCCAAGCCCGCCCGGACGAACTCGCCGCCGCCTACCACGAACGATGGGAGGAAGAAACCGCCGACGACCAGCTCACAACACACCTCCGCGGCCCAGGCAAAATCTTCCGATCCCGGCTTCCTGACCTGGTGCACCAGGAGATCTGGGCCTGGTTGACCGTCCATTACGCCCTGAGTGTCCTCATCGCCCGCGCGGCCGAGGCCGCCGATCTGGACCCCGACCGGATCAGCTACAGCCGCGTCCTGCGCCTCACCCGCCGCACCGCCACCGGCACGGCGGGCTTTTCCCCCTCAAGACTGGACTGACGCTCTCCCTGCGATCCTGGCCGACATCACTGGCAAACGCCTCCCGCCACGACGGCACCGGACCTGCCCACGCGCAGTGAAACGCCTACGCCACAACGCCTACCGCACCAAGAAACGCACCGAACCCGCCAGCACCCGCCACCCCGGCCCACCCACCATCAGACTCCGCAAACTCACCCCAGCAACAAGATCAACTTAAGCTACGTGGCATTGGGGTCAACCCCGTGTCCACCATTTACGAACTACGGTTGTTGGTGTAACCGTCACGGGACCCGAAAACACGCTCAGTTCACTGTGCGGCAGCACCTGTGACCGCCCATGTCCTTCAGACGTGGAACGGCCACACAGCGGCCGAGAGTTGCCTTGGCCACCGTGGACGCACCGTGTCGCCCCGCGCGGCGGTTAGGTCGGGGTCGGCAGGTCGGGGGTGGTGAATCCGAAGAACACGAAGCCGCGTTCAGGACCGTCGTGAACCGGCAACGCGCCGCAGAACGACTGGTCACCGCCGCCGACCAGTCTGCTCAGGTCTCCCGGCGGGCTGACACCGACCAGTTCCAGGGTCAGCTCGCCCAGCAGGTCCCGCGCTCGCTGCTCGGCATCGAGGCGGCCACGGCACTGGAACTCGAGCAGTCGAGCCGTGCGTTTGCGGGCGACGGTGCAGCCACCGGTCGTGGTGGTGTCGCGTTCGACGGCGGCGGTGAACGCGGTGGCGCAGTCGGGGGCCGCCGCGAAGACCACGAACAGCGGCTGCTCGGGACACGGCTCGATCATGAATTCTCCGTGACGTGGCTCGTCGGCATCCTGGCCATGAACGCGGTGACGTCGGCGGGGGCGCGGCGGAAGGCCCAGTCCGTCCCGTCGATCCGGTAATTCCCGCCCTCGTCCGGGGTGATGCGCCACGGGAGGTAACCGTCGAGACCACGCAGGCTCTGGTGGACGTGGACGAGGGTGCCGTCGGCGTCGACGTACGCCTGCGGGTAGGAGTCGGGGTCGACGCGGTGGCGGCTGGTGCACCACGCCACCACCGCCTCGGCGACCTCTCGCCGGAACGTCGGCACCACACACTCCTCGCCCCGCGGCTCCACTGTGGCGGGGAAGGCACCGATGAGCAGGTCGTCGGGGTCGCAGCAGACGAGCACCTCGCCGTCGGCCGGAACGCGGAGGAGGTGGTCGCAGAGGCGTTCGAGGTCGTGGAGTTCGGTTGTGGTGGTGCGGGTGGGGATGGACAGGAACCAGCACCCGCCTTCCGGGCCGAACCCGTAGCGGCCGTCGTCGTCGGGTTCCACGACATGGCGGTGCTGCTCGGACTCGCCGCGCAGGATCAGCCACGTGTCGCCGTCGAAGCGGGCCAGCGGATACCAGTCCGGGTCGAGCGGATAGACGAGGTTGAGCCAGTCGGCGATCGCCTCGGCGGCCTCGCGGCGGAAGCGGGGGCGCGCCCAGATACCTTGCCGGCGGTGCTCGTCCACCAGCGCCGGGAAAGACACGGTGTACGGCTCGACCCGGTAGCCCGACACCAGCTCGACGTAGAGCTCGTCGCCGATAGCGGTGAGCGGGGTGGGGTGATCGGTGGTGGTCATGGTGCGTCCTTTCCCGAGGTGGTGTGTGGTGACGGGGCTGGTTCGGTGTCGGTGCGGACCCAGCGTTTCGTGGCGGGGTCCCAGGTCGCCTGGGTGTAGAGGCGATTGAGGTCGGGCAGCCCAGGGCCGAAGAACCAGCCAAACTCGCGGCATTCCGGGTACCCGGAAATTTCCCCGGTCCAGAGGTCCTCGTCGCATCCGCAGGCGCCGTGGTCATGACGTTGCAACCCGTCGCGCATGCAGCGCGCCACATCGCACCCGACGAGATGCGGGGCGCCGGATGCGACCTCGCAGTCCGGACACCGGGCCGTTGCCCGGCAGAGTGCGGGATTCACGCTGATCGCCTGGTTCGGGCGTCGGCGATCGGCTGGCCTGCCAGCAACGCGTTCCAGGCGTTGGCCTCATTGCCGAGCCAGGTGTTCTGGATCCGTGCGGTGGGGTCGGCGAGCGCGCGGCGGTGGGCGGCGATCAGCGCGGCTCCACCGGTGATGGCGCCCGCGAGGCGCAGGTGCATGTCGGCGCAGTCCATGTGCCACTCACGCTCCTGCGCGCGGCGGGAGTCAGTGATGGTGCCCAGGTGGTCGTGGATCCCTTGTGCGGCCGCGAAGTGGCTGGCCGCAAGGACGGTGTGTTCGGCGGCCGTCAGTAGCAGTCCGGTGGTGTCCGTGGTGGCCATGTCAGAAGTCCGTTCGTGTCGTGGTGGCGGGGTTAGGCGCGGCTGGTGAGGACGGCTCGGATGCGGTGGTCTCCGAGGTCGGGGTGGGGGGTGTGGCGGTCGTCGTCGGCGACAGTGACCCGCACACCGAAACGAGGTGGTCCGCCGTCGGGGTCGGTCCAGCCGTAGCGGGCGGGCAGGGACGCGAGCAGGGCCTCGGTGGTGTGTGCGGCGGGATCGCCGCCCACCGGCCGCCCTCGTGGCCGGGGGCCGGGGGGCGTGCGGGCAGGGTCAGGTCGGCGAGGATCCGCACGGCCAGCTGACGCAGATCGAGGTCGCAGGTGTCACCCAGCAGCGGCCCGTAACGGCGGGCAACGGTGTCGGCGGCGTCGAGCCCCGTGAACCGGCAGTACCCACCCACAGCGGGCAACACGAGTGGTGTCTCGTCGGGCTGCGGCCGCACCTGCCACGCCGCCCGTGTTTTCCAGCGTTGGGCGTGATCGGCACCCCAGACGGCTCCGTCGTCGAAGGCGTAGGTCATGTCGGTGCCATGGCTACTCGGCCAGGGCCACGGCCACCCACCACCCTCGCGGTAGGCAGTGCCCGATCGATCCACGTCGACGCGGACGACGAAGTCGAGGACGCGCCACGCGTACTCGTCCGCGGCGACCGAGTCGACAAGGTAGGCGAGATAGTCACACTGGCACCGGTCCAGCCGTGCCGAGCCGAGCCATCGCGCGTCCGGGCCTCGCCCGAGGTAGAAGTCGTACGTCGTCGACGGACTCACAGGGCAGCTCCGTGTCGACAAGGGTTGCCAGGGGCGGGGTGGAGCATGCGGGGCATCGGGGCCGACGGTGGCGCGGCCGGGTCGGCAAGCCACGAGTGCAGGTCCGGTGGGCCGAGTTCGTCATCCACATTGGCGGATTGACGTGGGTCGGCCGGGTCGATGCGCTCCCACCGGGTCCCGCCGCCCACGGTCGTGAACACCGCCGACTCGCCGGGATCGAAGATGACGATCCAGCTGGAGACATGGCTGGTGGGCCAGGGCCACGGCCACCCGTCCACGATCCGATGGGAGCGCCCGTGGTTGCCGGTGACCCAGTCGGCGAGCAAGGCCTCCACGGCGTGGCGGTAGGTGGATTCCGTGCTGGTGGTGAGGGCGAGGCGACCAGGCGGGACCAGCAGGATGTTGTCGGGTTCGCAATCCCTTTGCAGGGAACCGATCCACTCGGCGTCGGGGCCGCGTCCGACGTAGAAGTCGGTTGTGGTCGACATCATTCAGCTCCTCGGACAGGCATACGGATTCGGATCGGGGTTCGGTCGCGACCACACCGGGTCAGGTACGGCGTGGTGCGTGGGGTTGTCGGGTTCGTTGGCACGGCCCAGGACGTAGACCAGCAGGATGACGGGCGTCCACGGACCGGGCAGCATCACAGCGAGGACCGTGAGCGCGAAGCGCATCTTCCGGCCGGACATGATTTCTCCCTTGCTATCCGCAGGGTATGGGCACCACGCGTCAGAGCGAGTTGTGTCCATTGTGGATTCTTTCAGCCGGGGAGTGTCGGGTAGGTGTGGTCAGGTCCAGAAGGGGTTCGGGTCGGCGACCACGGTCACGGTTGCGGGAGTGCGTCCCAGCTCGTGCAAGTCGGAAACCTGACCGGGCGTGACGACGTGGGTGTGGAGGCGGAAGCGGTGGTCGGCGGGGTTGTGGGGGTTGGTCCAGTTGTGGGCGGTGGCCACCGTGGTGATCTCGTCGAACGCGTCCCGGTCACGCTCGGTCGGTGTGTGGCGGGTGTCGGGGGCGTCGTCGAGGCCGTAGAGGTAGAGCCGGATGTGGTCGAGGGTGGAGTTGACGGCGGCGGCGTAGCGGACCTGAGGCCACACCGCCGAGCCGTCCACGCGTCCGAGACGGGTCAGCTCAGCCATGATCCACACGGCGACACCCGCCAGGTCCAGGGCTGCGGTGTCGGGGTGGGAACTCGCCGTAGAGGCGACTCGCCGGCACGAGGTCGACTCGTGGCCGCCCGCCCGCGGCAAGGGTGACGGTGTGCCACTGACCCCCGTGCGGGGTGGCGTGAGTGCGGCTCGGTACGTAGTAGAGGACCTGTCCGTCGTCGAAGGCGTAGCACGGGTGCGCCCACCGGTTGTCGTGGTTACCGTCCGGCGGCGGGCACGTCCGATACGGCCACGGGTCGGTGAGGTCTACGGTGCCGCCACCGAATCCGGCCGCATGCCACCCGGTGACGAGCTCGGAGAGCGAGGCGTGGAAGCCGTGGTCGGTGGTCTCGTTCAGCAGCGCCCGTCCCACTGGGAGCGTGGCGAGGGTCGCCGGGTCAGGTAGCGGATTCGGTGCCGTAGCCGTGAGGACTCCGCACAGGGTGGACGTGTTGCCTCGTCCGGTGAAGAACCCGGCCCGTGCGGTCATGTCCGGGCGAGCACGTCGGGGTGTTGTGGTGTCGGTGTGGGTGCGGTCGGCGGTGCTCATGCGGTGATCTCCTGTCCGGGTCGTGCGGTGACGGCGGTCGTGGGTGCCGGGTCGGGGTCGGTGGGGCGGGTGTCGGTGGCGCTCCAGCACCATTCCCACCCGCCGATGGCGTAGCGGCCCTCGTGTGGCGCGATACGGTCCGGGGTGTAGCCGTCCTCGTCGACATAGGCCGGGTGGACGTGGACGATCGTGTCGCCGTCCCAATAGGCCCGTTCCTGGTCGTCGCCGTACGAGCGGTAGATGTCGTTGACCCACGCCACGACGGCGTCGGCGACATCACGGCGAAACAGCGGGTTGGCGAACCCGTTCCAGCTCTCTGGCACGACCAGCGCGGGGAAGTACGGCTCGTCGATGCTGACCCACTGCTCGCCCGATTCGAGGGTCCACGAGTCGCGCGCGGCGAGGAGTTTCTCCGCCGTGGCATGCATCTGCTCGTCGTCGGTGGTGGGCGCGGACACGAACCAATGCCACACCCGCGACGACCATTCCAGGCGGTAGTAGCCATCGATGCCGAGGATGAAACGGTGTTCCCGCCCGGGAATGCCGTCGACGGTGGCCTCGGTGATCACCATCCAGCCGTTACCGGACACGGTGCGCGCGCCACACGCGACGCTGCCGAGCCACGCGGCGATCGCGGCGGCGACCTCCGGCCGGAACCTCGGGCGCACCCACCTCCTCCCCTCAGGGTCGCCCGGGTCGGCGGGGTGGCGGTCGGCGGCGATCCAGGCGGGGAACCCGATCCGGTAGGGGACGGGCAGAGCGGGGGTGTGGTCGAGTTCGACGTACCACTCGCCAGGTTCAGCGGCCAGCGGTGCGATCGTGGTGGTGTGCATGGCGGACGTCGTCCTCTCCGGGTTGGCGGGTGCGTTATGTCGAGCGCAGGGGCTAGGTGATGGCGGTCAACCGAGAATGAGGGCGGCGCGGGTAATCAGGCGGTCGGCGACCTCACACAACACGGTGGGGGTCCTGACCCCGGCATGACAGGTCGCGGGATGCCACCAGGTGACGGGTTCGCTGACCAGCGGGGTCCACTTGCGCTCGGAGTTGAGCAGGTGGACGTCCGCGCCAGATTGACGCTCGTACGTGTCGCGGTAGACAAGTACTCGGACTGTTTCGGTGTCGGTTTTGTAGATCCGGGTCACCGTGCAACGGGTGCCCTGGTCGTCGAGGGTTTCGTCAACCATGCGCGGGGTAGCCGGGGTTTCGAGCGTGTCCATTGTGGTCACTTTCTGATGTCGGCGGGTGGTGTGTGTCCCCTGGGATGGCGGGGCGGGCGGCTATCCCGCCCCCGTCATCCCGGGTTAGGTGGTGGCGCGCAGCGCGGCGGTGGCGGCTTTGCCGATGACGCGGGCGGTGGTGGCGGGGTCGGTGAGGGTGTGCACGGTCGCGCCGTTCATCGGCCTGCATCCGGGCTTGTCCGGTGCCAGCCACAACACCGCGCACCCAGTGGCGCGTAACCGGTCCAGCAGTTTCTGGCCCGCGCGGTAGCGGTCGTCCTCGAACTGGCCGTCGGACACGATGACCAGCAACCGCGCGGCGTCCGCGCGGGACAGCCCGAGTGCTGCGTCGAGGGCGTTGATCGCGGTGTCGACGTGGTGCCTGCCCGCTGTGGCGGTGAATTCGGTAACGCTCTTCGGTGTCGCACCGGGGCGGGTGATGGGGTACACGTCGCGCCCGAACGTCACGGTGGCGGTGGTGGCGGGCACCGTGGTGTGGCGGGCGGCGTCGGCGAGAATCCACGCCGCCGACGCCACCGGTC
>NZ_JAYMZS010000078.1:0-45191 GCF_035828755.1 Amycolatopsis sp. H20-H5
AGCTCCGCGCGCGGCTCGCCGCGCTGCTCGTGGAACTCGCCGAACAGGGTGCCCGCGACGACCGGTGTGTGCGCGGCGGCCAAGGCCCCCGGCGAAACGGCGTAGACGTCCAGTGCCCGGGTGTCGCGGGGCGGGGGCAGGGCGCGGGCGCTGACCCTGGTGCCCGGCGGCAGCGGCACCTTCCAGTAGCGGCCGCCGTCGGCGACGCCGTTGATCGCGCGGACCCGCTGGTCCGAGTCCGGCGGGAAGTCCAGGACCGGGTCGATCGTGCGGGCCTTGGCGCCGGCGTCGGTCACCGTCACCTCGGTCGCCGACAGGACGGTGAACCGGGCGCTGATCTGCCCGGCCGTCGTCGCCGTGAAGCCGAGGATGGCGACCAGCGAAGCCGTGCCGATGATGGTGCCGAGCATGGTGAGCAGCGAGCGCGTCGGCCGTTGCAGCAACCCGGCGAGCGCCTCGGCGGCCAGGTCCTTCACCGCGAGCGCGGACCTAGGCATGGAGACCCCGTTCGCGGAGCGTGCCGTCGGAGATCTCGACGACCCTGCCCGCCCGCGCGGCGACGGCGTGGTCGTGCGTGATCAGCACGATGGTGAGCCCGTCCGAGTGCAGGCCGCCGAACAGGTCGAGCACGGTGCCCGAGGTGACGGTGTCGAGGTTGCCGGTCGGCTCGTCACACAGCAACAGGCTCGGCCGGTTCACCAGCGCTCGCGCGATGGCCACCCGCTGCCGCTCGCCGCCGGACATCGTCGTGGGCAGGGCGTCGCGGCGGTGGGCGAGGCCGACCCTGTCCAGGGCCTCACGGGCGCGGGTTCGGCGTTGGGCACGCGGGGTTCGGTTGTAGAGCATCGCCAGTTCCACGTTTTCCGTGGCCGTGCGGTGCCCCAGCAGATGAAACGACTGGAAGACGAATCCGAGTGCGGTGCCGCGAACCGTCGTGCGATCGGCGTCGGGCAACGCGGCGACGTCGACGCCGTTGAGCTCGTAGACCCCCTCCGTCGGCGCGTCGAGCAGGCCGAGCAGGTGCAGCAGCGTGGACTTGCCCGAGCCGGACGGCCCGACGATCGCGACGTACTCCCCGGCGCCGACGGACAGGTCCGTGGCGTGCAGGGCGTGCACCGGCGGCGTCCCCGGGTACGTGCGGCGGACCCCGCGCAGCGCGATCACCGGGCCCGCGTCGGCCGTCACCGTCCGATCACCACCTGGTCCCCCTCGGCCAGCCCGCCCGCGACCGGTTCGACCTCGACCAGGCCGCCACCGGACTTGCCGGCCCGGACCTCGACCGGACGCTGGGCCCCGCCCGCGCCGACGACCACGACGTGGGTCCGGCCGTCGGCCGAGGAGGTGACCGCCGAGGACGGCACCGCGAGCACCGGCCCGCTGGTCTGCGCGAACTTGAGCGTCAGCCGGACGTCCTGGCCGATGAGCCCCGGATCCAGCGGCGCGTCGGGCAGCACCGTCACCGGCACGAACGGCTGGCCGGACGCCTGCCCGGCCTGCCCCTGCGCCTGCCCCTGCTCGCCGGAGGCGGGCGCGGTGGGCTGGGCCTGCTCGCCGACGGCGGTGATCTTGCCGGTGCCGTGGAAGCCCGAGACCTCCGAGTCGATCTCGGCGGGCGCGCCTGCCTGGACCACGGCGCGGTCGGCCGGGTCGAGCCTGCCGATCACCTGCAGCTGCCCCGAGGAAAGGGTGACCAGCGGGGCCTCGACCGGGTTGCCGACATGGGCGTCGAACTTGGTGATCCGCGCCGGGAACGAGGGCAGGAAGACGACCTCGGCCAGCGGGACGATCGGGCCGGTCCGGGTGGTGAGGTCGGCCAGCCGCTTCTGCGCTGTCGCCAGGTCCGCGCGCGCGTCGTTCACTGCGTTGCCCGGCTGGCCCTGTGCCGCGTCGACCGCGTCGCGCAGATGGCGTTCGGCCTGGGTCACCGCGTCCTGCGAGGCCTGCAGGACCGACTGGTCCTCGCCGCTCGCGCCACCTGTCGTCGGCGCGCTGAAGCCGATCTTCTGGTAATACGCCTGCACGGCCCGCTTGGTCGCGGCGCCGAACACTCCCGCCTGGTCCCCGGCGGCGGAGAACCCCAGCTTTCCCAAGGCGTTGCGCAACTCGGTGACGTCCTTGCCGCTGTCACCCGGACGGAGGTCGCGGTACGCGGGTTCGTCGCCCGCCAGCGCGACCAGCGGCCGCCCGGACACCTCGACGATCACGTCGCCGGGGTTCACCAGCGCGCCCGCGGCCTTGGGGGTCGCTGTCACGAGCGGCTTCGCCGCCTGCTGCGGGCCGCCGCTCCCGGCAGGCGACGGCGTGGCCGTGACGTCCTCAGCGCCCGCGACGCTGCCGCGCAGCACGACCGTGGTGCCCACGACCTGTTTCTTCACCGCGGCGAGCAGCACTGTCGGCGCGGCCGGACTCTGTTCGGCGGCGACCTGCGCGGGCGATTTGACGAAGGCGGCACCGACCAGGCCGCCCGCGGTGAGGAGTACGACGGCACCGAGCGCGAGCAGAAGAATGCGCTTGCGCCGCCCCAGGACACTACCGGCGCCGGTGGTCTCCGGTGCCTTCGGCAGATCAGCCCCCGAGGCTTCCATACCCGTAATCATACCGACCCTGGAATTCTCCTCAGCCACCGTTCGCGATCACCTGTTCGGCCTGCTTGATGACCAGTTGCCAAGCGTCACGCAACTGATTGAGCGCGGGCGCGTTCTGATCGAGCAGCGCCTGCTGATAACCGCTTTCCACGGCGAGCCAGATACCGGGCAGATTCGTGTGCTGTTTGCACATCACATCGGCGACGGCGGTGGCGATTTCCGTCGAGCTTCGCGGCGTCGGCCATTTCTGCTGACGGGGTTCGAGCGGCGACTTGTACTGGAATCCCGATTCACCCATGCAGCCACTCCAAGCCGCCGTCACCGCGACCACCCGGCTGTCACCACGGGTGCGATCGGCCGCCTGCCCGGCGAGCCTGCCCGCCAGTTCCTTGTCGAGCTTGTCGTATTCGGGAACGGGCGGGATCGACGCTTCGAAACAGCCACCCGTCCCGTTCGTTTCCGGCGGCGCGAAGCCGTAGAGCGCCTTGACCCAGGCCGCGCCGTGTTTCTGGACGGCGTCATCGAGGGTGGGCACCTTGCCGCCCTGCTCGGCGAGCGACTGGAGGGTGCCGCTGCCGGGCGGCGTGTAGCCGGACTCCCTGGCCTGCTTGAGATCGTTGACCCCGTAGTCGGGCAGGGGCGCGACGTCCTTGGCCGAGCCGCCGGGGTTGTCCCCCGAGACGTAGTCGAATCCCTTGCCGCGCATACACTTCGCGGTCAGGATGTCGCCTGCCTTTGTCAGCGTGTCCTGCCTGCCCGCGGCGAGCCGGACGTACGGATCCAGCGGCAGGTGCACCGCGTCCGCGGCGGCCGGGGCCGGTGCCGGGCTGGCCGGAACCGTGGGTTCGGGCAGCGTGGCGGCCGCGTCGCCCGGGGCCGCCGGCTTGTCCGAGGAACAACCCGTGCCCAGCAGCAGTATCGCGCCGAGCAGTATCACGCCGAGGAGCGGCGCGAAGACGAAGGACTTCTTCATAGTGATCACGTTACCCGCGTTTGACGTGCGACGAAGGAGAATTGGCAGGGCTTTCCGGGGCGGGACCGCCGCCCCGGAAAGCCGTTCAGCAATGGTGCGTCAGCTCAGCGTTCAGCAGCCTCGGCCGTCGACGCTGAGGTAGTCCCCGCGGCTCCAGCCGACGACCCGGGTGGTGTCGTTGCGGTTATATCCCCAGTAGTAACCGTCGCTGGCCTTCTGTGCGACGGTGGTGCATTCGCCCTGCCCGGGATAGCCGCGTCCGTCGATGGTGCCGCTGACCGGCGACCGTCGGATGGCGATGCCCGAACCGAGGTAATCGCCGTGCACTCCGGCGGAGGCGACACCCGTGCCGAGCATCAGGAATGCCGAGGCCGCAGCGGCCACGGTGACGAAAGTTTTGCGCATTGTTCGATCTCCTGGTTTTTTTGGAAGGAATTTTCCCAGACGATGCCCATCGCGCCACCGGTTTCGTGCCGGTGGTAGAACTGTTTCTTCACTCCCCCTCGATTTCGCGGCTCGACGCGCGAACTGACGAGAGTGATCTGTAGTGCGCGCAGCGCAGGACTGCGCGAAAATGTCGGCATTCGCCGGCCATAAGCAGAATCCCCCTCGGATCCACGTATGTGACGCGGTCGGTTCAGTCGGCGCAATCGAACAGATTGTTCACATTGCTATCGCGACAAATCACCGTACTGACCAAGGTAGCAGTGGATCATCGAGGCCGACAACGCCTCCTGTCCGATTCACCCGATTGGCCGTCGACAGTTGCCGACGCGCAGGTCGCGCGTCAGCGGCGGGGCCGGACGACACGGACCAGCGCGGTGACCGGGGTGGCGAGCGCGGGCAGGATCAGCAGCGCCGCGACCACGAGCCACCAGACCGGGGCCTCGCCGCGTCGCCAGGACGCGACGACGTCGCCCAGCCAGCCGAAGAACGGCCCGCGGACCGGCGGCAGGAAGGCCGCGAACAGCAGGCAGGCCACGGCCAGCACACCGAGCACCACGAACAGCGCGCGCCAGGCCTTCCGCAGGTTCAGCAGGCTCACCACCAGGAACACCAGCGCGCCCGCCACCACGGGCAGCCCGACCCACTGCAGCACCGGCCCGCCCTGCCCGGTCAGCACGAAGCCGGCCAGCACGGTGACCGCCGCCGCGAGGATGTTCCACGGTTTGCCCAGGGTCTCCGCGCCCTTGGTGACCCACCACGCGCTGCGCCCGGCGGCCTGCGCGAAGGTCGCCACCGGCTGGAGGGCCTTCGGCATCGACGTCGCGCCGGTCAGCGCGTTGATGCCGGTCGCACCGGCCTTGACGAGCGTGCGGGTGAGCAGCGGGGAACCGAGTTCGCCCTCGAACCGCTCGGCGGAAATCCGGCAGGTCTGGAACGCGCGCCGCGCCGACTCGTCGTCGACCGGCGGGCTGTCCTTCAGCAGCTTGCGGAAGGTCTCGGACGGCTTCCCGTTGCCACCGACGTCTTTGTGCGCGTCCTTCTCCGCCCACTCGCCGACGATCGGCAGCTCCTCGCGCGCGATGGCGAGCTGCCGCGACCGGGCGAGCACCATCGCGGTGACCGGCATGCTGACCGGCAGTTCGTCGGTGAACCCGGCGTCGCCGAGGCCCGCGTCCAGCCCGAGGAACCGGAGTTCCTCGCGGAGCTGAACCAGCAGCGAGTCACGGTCGGACGCGGAGAGCCCGTCCTCGGCACACGGCGGGTGCCAGCCGATCGCGGTGAACGTCCCGCGCACCTGCTCGCGGAACGCCTCCGGCCCGGCGAGCCGTCGAAGCTGCATCAGCCGTTTCGGGTCGAGGAGACACTGGATCAGCCAGCCAGCGCCGTCGATCCGGCCCCACATCCAGTCGTTCGCGCGCCAGGACGCCTTGTAGAACGCGCCGAAGTAGTCGGCCTGCATCCCGGTCAGCTTGTCCCACGACCGCGGGCGCGCCATGTCGAGCAGCGTCCGGGAATCGGCGCTGACCTGCACCAGGTCCACCCGCTGATCGACCGACGGCGGCTGCGCGAGCAGCCCGCGCGTCGCGATGTGCAAGGTGATCAGCCGCGCGAAAACGGTGCTGTCACCGGCTTCCGGGAGGCCGAACCAGCGCAGCAGGGTCCGCACCGTGTCGGCGGCCTTGTCGTCGGGCGGGGCGGCCGCGGCGAGCTTCTGCAGGATCGGCGCGGCGGCACGCAACGCGTCGGCGACCAACGGCCAGGCGGTCCGCAGTTCCTCGACCCGGCCCAGTCCCGCCCAGTTCGTCGCGAGCGACCTGACCCAGTCGGACAACTCGATCCCGGGGCCCGGCGGGTCCTGCTCGGCGACCCACCCGATGAGCCGGTCCGCGCGCGCGGCGACGTGGCGCGCCTCGTGCAATTGCTCGCGATAGTTGTTGAGCAGAGCCGCTTGCGCGGGCGAGATCGCCAGCCGGAAACCGGCGTTGAGCAGTTGCAGCCCGGTCGCCACTGAGTCGTCGAGCGCGGTCGTGCGGTAGTTGACGAGCTCGTCGAGCGTGCAGGTGTCACCCGGCTTCGTCTTCGGCAGCTCGTCGCTCAGGCCCTCGGCGGCCGCCGTGCGCAGCTGCTCGGACGTGCCAGAGGCCCACTGCCTGCCCGGCCCGCCGACGTCCGCCCGGTCGAGCTTGCGCGTCGCTTCCCGCACGAGCGCGGTGGCGTCCTCCTGCACCCGGCGTTCGCGGTAGTCGTCCATCAGCCGCGGGTCGACGAGCTTGTCCGCGCCGCCGCGCACGCCCATCGCGGCCAGCGAAACCCGGGTGCCCCTGGTGCGGACGACGGCGTCGTTGTGGCGGGTGAGATCCTCGAGCTCGGCGGTGATCGTCTGGCTCATCACCGTCGACACCACCCGGCTCATCGCCCCGGCCAGCAGGGGCGGATTCTTTGCGTCACAAGGAACCTGCTCGGCTTCGCGCTCGCCGGTGGGCACGACGTAGAGCAGCAAGCGGCGGACGTCGGCGTGCGACTGCCGCTCGAAGATCTCGCGCAGCGCGGGCCGCAGCGGCTTGTTGAGCAGCACGCCACCGTCGGTGAGCCAGTGCGAACGGGCGACGTCGGTGTACTCGGCCATGTCGGGGTGCAGCGAATCCGCGCAGTCCTCGCCCACCGGCATCCGGGACAGCTCGAAGGCGCCCGGGAACGATGCCGTCGAGCGCACCGCGAGCGCGAGGTGCGCGGTCACGTCGTCATTCGTCCACAGTGGACCGCTGAAGCGGAACAGAAGCCGGTGTTCGGTGTCACGCACCAGGTTCCCGAGCGCGTCGTCGAACCGGGTGGTCTCGCCGTCGATCATCGTGCCGGTGAGCAGGACGGTGATGTCCGGCGGGTCCTCGGGCTTGCCGCACCCGGCGACGATGTGGTCCAGTGCCGCACGCACCTTTTCGAGCAGCACCTTGTCGCCGTTGAGGATCGAGCGAGGCACACGTTCGCCGGGTTCACGGATCAGGTTCTCGAACGAACCGGTCTCGATCCAGGTGTCCCGCAGCACCGCGGGCGTCGAGCCGTACGCCTCGGCGAGCCCGAGACAGGCCGCGTTGATGCCGCCCGCGCTGGTGCCGGTGAGGACGTCGATCGAGACGGTCGCGTTGAGCAGATCCAGCAACTTCCGGTACGCGGTGCCGTCCGCGGCCCGCGACTCGTGCAGCAGATTCGAGGTCTCGGTAGCGATGCCACCCATCCAGACGGCGAGACTGGACCCGCCGACCATGGTCATCGCCAGCCGGATCTCCTGCGGCCACGGGGCCGTCGTCTGCTCAGCCATGGCTCCCCGCCCGGTCGGTCAGTCTTGAGGCAGGGCCAGCGTAGACCGGGTGCCCGTCCGGGCGGCACCGCCGACCGTGCCGCCCGGACGGGCGGGAATTGCTGCCCGAGCGGGCAGCCCGCAACCCCGTCACGAGTGTCATGAAAGGGTCTTTGCGGACACTTTTTGCCCTGAAAGACCCTTTCATGACACTCACGGGCGGACGGGGGTCACCCGGCGAAGTGCTCCAGCAGCAGGACCTGGGCCTCGCCGACGGCGAAGCCGAGCACCGCGCCGGTGGCGATCAGGATCCACTCGTCCTGCTGGAACGCCGGGCGCAGGAGCGACTCGAACTCCTCCGGCTCGAGCTGCTTCATCTTGGACACCAGGACGTTGCGGATGTCCATCGCGTCGGTGGCGTAGTCCTCGATGTAGCGCATGGTGTCCGGCAGCTTGTCCATGATCTTCTCCGCGATGGACAGCTTCATGTCCTGGTAACGGCGGCTGCCGACGGCGAAGACGACCAGGGGTTTCGCCACGCTGGCCTGGTGGGCGAGCTCCGTGTCGAGCTGGCGCTGGATCAGCGCGAGGACGCGGTCGGACAGCGGGCCGCGCAGGACGGCCTCGATCACGTTGTGCGGGGTGATGATCTCCCTGGCGATCAGGTCGCCGTACGCCTCGGCGACTTCGTGGCGCCGCTTGAGGAACAGGCCCTGCCACTGGATGCCGAAGTACCGCTTGGGCTCCAGCGGGTAGAAGATCATCCGCAGCGCCAGCCAGTCGGTGAACCAGCCGGTGAACAGGCCGAACAGCGGCATGATCAGCGGGAACTTGAACAGCACCCAGACGGCCATCTGGATCACGCCGATGCCGAAACCGAACACCAGCCCGGCGCGCTGGATGAACTTGAACTCCTCGCGCCCGGCCTCCTGGAAGATCCGGTTGAGCAGCCGCTTGTCCTTGACCAGGCTGGTGACCACCATGCCCTTGAGGTCGAACACACTGTCCACATCGGACTTGATGAGCTCCAGCACGGCCTCGACCATGCGCGGCGACTCGGCCTGCACCCGGTGGATCACCAGCCGCTGCACGCGCACCGGCAGGGACTCCCACAGCCCCGGCTGGTAGTGCTCGGCGATGTCGACGACGATCTCCTCGACCGCCGCGAGCAGTGGTTTCTCGATCTCCTGCGCGACGCGCCGCGCGTCGAGCCTGTCCACGATCTCGGCCGGTTTGATCAGCTGCTGGGTCATCGTGTCGCAGGCGATGCTGGCCATCCGGGCGGCGCGTTTCGGGACCACGCCCTGCCAGCCGAGGAACGGCTTGATGCCGATGAACTCGACCGGCTGGAACATCATCCGGATCGCGACGATCTTGGTGCCGTACCCGATCAGCGCCGCGACGATCGGAATGGAGACGTAGAGCACCCAGTGCCGGGCGAAGTCGTCGAGGATGGCGCTCATGGGCGAGGAGCTCAGCGCAGGCTCGGGTCGCAGGCTCGCCAGAACGAGGCGCCGAGCCGCGAGATGTGGACCGTGCGCCGGATGAACTTCACGCGTTTGACCGCGTTCTCCGCCTCGCGGACGGTCTCGTCGGTCATCAGGATCTCGTACTGGGTCTCGAGTGACGGCACCTCTTCGTCGAGGTCGACCAGGCCGAGCCCGATCAGCCGCGTGAGGTAACCGGGCACCTGGTCGTTGAGCGACACCCCGGCCGCCTTGCCGACGGTGGAGGCGTTGCGGAGCACGATCCGCCCCGCCGCGCCCAGGCTCGTCCGCTCCGCGACGTCGATCAGCGGGAAGGGGGAGCCGTCGGACAGCGCGGAAAGGATGCGGGCCTCGTCCGGGGTGAGCTGACGCAGGATGATCGCGTACAGGTACTCCCTGGCGCGCTCGCGGCCGAAGCCGATGGAGTGGTTGAGCAGCTCGGCCATCGCGGCGCGCAGCGGCTCGATGTGGTTGTCGCGCGCCGGGACGAGGGTGACCTCGATCGAGGGACGGGTGCCGTTGGCGGGCGTCCGGTTCATCGCGGACGCGGCCGTCAGCGCGGCGTGGTACGGGTCGTCGACCTCGTCGAGGCGGCGGCGCAGCTCAGTGAGCAGCTGGCGCTCGACCGTGCGGATCCCGCGCTCGGCGGTGTCGATCCCGGGCAGGCGCTTGCCGAACTGGAAGCCCGTGCGGGCGGCCCAGCCCGCGAGCTGCCCGGCGCGCTGCACCAGGTTGGCCAGCTCATCACCGGTGCCCCGGTCGGCGGGTCGGTCGTTGGTCACGGGCGGCTCCCCTCGGTTCCGCGGTGATGCTACCTGTGAGTAGGCCAATCGGCGGCATGGTGGCGGCCGAATCGTGATCGCCCTGAGTGTTGAATCACCCCATGAGCCCGACCCGCTGGGGACCGCCGATCGACGTTCTGCCGCTGCTCGCCGGGGAGGAACAGGCGCTGATCGAGGTGCTCGGCGGCCTCGGCGCCGAACAGTGGGCGGCGCCGACGGCCTGTGCCGGGTGGACGGTGCACGACCTCGCCGCCCACATCCTGGGAGACAAGCTCGGCCTCCTGTCCCGCGACCGCGACGGCTACCGGACGACCGAGCCCCGGCCGGGCGAGGCGTTCGGCGCGTTCCTCGACCGGATCAACGCCGAATGGGTGCTCGCCTGCCGCCGCCTGTCGCCGGAGGTCCTGTTCGCGATGCTGGTGGACAGCACGTCCCAGGTCCCGCAGCTGTGGGGACGCCTGGATCTGGACGACCTCGGCGAGCCGGTGACCTGGGCCGGACCGGAACCCGCGCCGAGCTGGCTGGCCGCGGCGCGCGAGTACACGGAGTACTGGGTGCACCAGCAGCAGCTCCGTGCGGCTGTCGGCGCCCCGCCGCTCGACACGCCGACGTGGCGCGCGCCGGTGATCGACACCTTCATGCGCGCGCTGCCGTTCACCCTGCGAGAGGTCTCGGCGCGCGTCGGACGTCAGGTGTCCTACACGGTGACGGGCTCGTCGGGCGGCCGGTGGACGGCGGTCAGTTCGCCCGACGGCTGGCTGCTGGACCGCGCGACGCCGACTTCGCGCGCGCCGCTGGCTTCGGTCGCGACGGACGCCGACACGTTTTGGCGCCTCTGCACCCGCAACGTCCGTATCGACGACGTGCGCGACCGCGTCTCCCTGAAGGGTGACGAGGCCGTCGGCGAGACCGTCCTCCGGATGGTCTCGATCGTCGTCTCCTGACCACCCAACCCCGCAAGGCGAGTTGCCCCTGAAGGCCACCTTCACGGCGTAAAACGCCGTGAAGGTGGCCTTCAGGGGCAGTTGGGGGGAAGGCTGGGTCAGCGGGGTTTTTTGGCTTGTTTGCGGAGCTGGAGGATGCGGGCGCCGCCGATGAGCGCCACCAGGACGCCGCCGGCGATCACCGAGAAAAGCATCGCGACGCCGAGGGGCAGGCTGCCCTCGATGCCCAGGAAATGCACCGTCGCCGTGTCGAGGTTCTGCAGGATGAAGATCAGCAGGAACACCAGGACCACCAGCGCGACGATCACCGCGACCCAGGTGCCACTGACCCTGGTGTGCTTGATCTTGGCGACCGGCACGTGCTCGACCTTGCCGTGCTTGCCGTAGCCGACGGGCTCGATGGTCCCGGGATCAGTCGGGGCGGCCTCGGGATGAGCGGGATCCGGGTAGGCAGGACCGGTGGGCTCTACTGGGGTGGCGGCGCTGTCCTGCCCATGAGTCATGCGTTAATTCTCCGCCTATCGGGGGACTTTCGCCGGATTGAACCCACTAATGGGTGAACGAATCCGCGTCCCGGAGTACGCGCAAGGTGTTCTGCCCCGCGAGCTTCGCGCAGTCGGCCTCGCTCCACCCGCGCGCCAGGAGCGCCGCGAACAGCACCGGGTACTTCGAGACGTCCTCGAGCCCGGTCGGGAGTTTGCCGACGCCGTCGTAGTCGCCGCCCAGGCCGATGTGGTCGATCCCGGCCACCTCGCGGGCGTGCTCGACGTGCGCCACGACGTCTTCGACGGTCGACTCCGGCTTGGGCGGGCCGTCCCAGCTCTCGGCGAACTTCCCGCGCAGGTCGAGGCGCCGGTAGTCCTGGCCGTCGGCATTCATCGCGGCCTTCAGCCGTTCGTCCCACGCGGCGACGGCGGGCGACACGAACGCGGGCACGAAAGTCACCATCGCGACGCCGCCGTTGCCCGCGAGCCGCCCGAGCACGTCGTCCGGGATGTTGCGGGGGTGGTCGTTGACCGCGCGGCACGACGAGTGGCTGAAGATCACCGGCGCGACGCTGGTGTCCAGCGCGTCGCGCATCGTGGTGGCCGCGACGTGCGAGAGGTCGACCAGCATGCCGATGCGGTTCATCTCGCGGACGACGTCGCGGCCGAACTCGCTCAGCCCGCCGGAGGCCGGTTCGTCGGTCGCCGAGTCCGCCCACGGCGTGTTGTAGTTGTGCGTCAGCGTCATGTACCGGACGCCAAGGCGACGCAGGATCCGAAGCACCCCAAGGGATTCCGCGATGCTGTGGCCGCCCTCGGCGCCCAGCAGCGAGGCGATGCGGCCACTGGCGAACGCCGCCTCGGCCTCGTCCGCCGTGGTCGCGAGCGCGAGCCTGTCCGGGTAGCGCTCGATCATCTGGTGCACGACCTCGATCTGCTCCAGCACGGCCGTCACCGCGCTGTCGCCCTCGAACTCGCACGGCACGTAGACCGACCAGAACTGCATTCCCAGCTTGCCCTCGGCCAGCTTCGGGAAGTCGGTGTGCAGATGCGGCTGCCGGACGGTGAGGTCGGTTCCCGCCACCGCTTCGACCGGGTTGGGCCCGGACGTGTCCCGCAGTTCCCACGGCAGATCGTTGTGCCCGTCGGCCAGGATCACGGAGTCCAGCAACGCGGTGGCTCGAGCAAGCTCCCCAGAAGTCATCTGACGATCTTACGGTCGGGCCCCCGCGCAGCGCAGGGTCACCGGGTCAGCCACTCCTTCGCGGCCCGGACACCGTCGAGAGTGATCTGATGTCCGCCCGTATGACGATGCGTGACGACGTCGGCGGAGCGTTCCCGCAGTGACCGGACCAGCTGCTCGGTGGAGGCGAGCGGCGCCATCGCGTCCTGTTCGGCGTTGGACAGGAACACCCGCGAGCCCGAAAGGTCCAGCAGCGGCGGCGAGGGCACCGGCGACATCGCCGCGAACAGCGCGGCCTCGCGCACCGCGTCCGGCCTCAGCAGCGCCACGGCCGCCGCGATATTCGCGCCGTTCGAAAACCCGACGGCCACCAGCCGCCGGTCACCGAATCCGTACTCCTCCCGCGCGGCCAGCACGAAATCCGCCAGCTCACCGGCCCGCACGGCGACGTCCTCGTGGTCGAACACGCCCTCGGAGAGCCGCCGGAACCAGCGCGACGCGCCGTGCTCCGACACCGGACCGGCCGGAGCCAGCACCGGCGAGCCGGGGCTCAGCTCCCTGGCCAGGCCGAGCAGGTCGTCCGGGCCGCCGCCGGTGCCGTGCAGCACCAGCAGCACCGGGGACGAGGCATCGCCTTCCGCGTACTTGTGGTCGAGTGACAGCGTCATGACAGCTCCGGGTTGTTCTCCCCGGGCAGGTCGAGCTTCGGCAGCATCGCCTGGATCTGGTCGCGGTCCGGCTCGAGCCACGGCGGCAGCTTCAGCGCGCGGCCGAGCTCCAGCAGCGGCTCGTCGATCGCGAACCCGGGCTCGTCGGTGGCGATCTCCAGCAGCGTGCCGCCCGGCTCGCGGAAGTAGATCGAGCGGAAGTACTGCCGGTCCAGGATCGAAGTCACGCCGACGCCCTTGTCGAGCAGCTCGTCACGCCAGGCCGCCTGCGTCGGCTCGTCGGGCGCCCGCCAGGCGACGTGGTGCACGCTGCCCGCGGAGACCAAGCCGTTCGGCGCGTCCGGGGTCACCAGGACGTCGACCAGCGCTCCGGCCCCGCCCGCGCCCGCGGCGAACCGCAGGCGGTTGCTGTCCTGGTGGGAGAAGCCGAGGCCGAGGCCGTCGGTCAGCATCCCGGCCGTCGCGTCCTCTTTGGACACTGACAGCGTCACCGAGTGCAGCCCGCGCACGGCGTGCTCGGCGGGCACCAGCTTGGTGTCCCACGGGTCGCGCGGGTCGCCCTGCGGGTGCGCGACCAGCGCGAGCTGCAGACCGTCCGGGTCACAGAAGGTGAGCGTGTCCTCGCTGTCGGCATTGTTGTCGGCATCGCGCACCTGGCTCGTTTCGACACCGCTCGCCGCGAGATGCTGCTTCCACCACCCGATCGACGTCTCGGGCACGGACAGGGAGGTCGTCGTCGCCTGGCCGTTGCCGAGCCTGCCGGGCATCGCGCCCTTCCAGGGGAAGAAGGTCATCAGCGAGCCGGGCTTGCCGGAACCGTCGCCGTAGTAGAGGTGGTACGTGCCCGGATCGTCGAAGTTGACGGTCGTCTTGACCAGCCGTAGACCCAGGGTCCGCAGGTAGAAGTCGGCGTTGCGCTGGGGATCGCCGCCGATCGCGGTCACGTGGTGCAGGCCGGAGGTCTTGATCGGCATCGTGTCTCCTCAGGTGGGCCGGTGGAACCAAGCTAACCCGAGAACCTCTCGCGAGCAAGATATATTCCGGTGAGACTTTTGCGGTAGGCTGCCCCGGTGACGCCTGAACCCGACCCGTGCACCAATGACGACGAGATCATCACCTGGTGGGGCCTGGTGATCGAGGGCTACCTCGCGACCCAGGACAAACTGATGGGTGAGATCGCCGCGCGCTTCGGCCTCGCCCCCGCTTCGTTCGACATCCTCATGCGGCTGGTCCGCTCGCCGGAGCACCGGATGCCGATGACCCGCCTGGCCGGCGAGGCCGCGCTGTCCAGCGGCGGCTTCACCAAGGTCGCCGACCGGCTCGTCGCAGTGGACCTGATCTGCCGCGTGCCGAGCCCGACCGACCGCCGCGTCACATTCGCGGCCCTCACCGACCACGGTCTCGACATCGCCCAGCAGGCCAGAGCCGCAGGCGCCGAGATCCTACGCCGAATAGTGCTCACCCCACTAGGCCCGGACACCGCCACCCTAGCCAACGCAATGCGCAAACTCCGAACAGCAAACACAAAAAACTAAAACCCCACCAGCCCCTCAAACACCCCCAACACAAACCACCACCACCAGTTAACCGCCGCGCCTCACATACCCACAACACACACCACCACCAGTTAACCGCCGCGCCTCACATACCCACAACACACCACCAAAACCACCGCGCCTCACGTACCCACAACACGCACCACCAAAAACCCACCACAACAGTTCCGCCCCAACCACAGCGTCTTCCCGAGCTTTGCGAGGGAAGACTTCACCGCCGCGCGCCCTCTTTCACGGCCGCCAGGCCGTCCAGAATCGCGACGGCACCCCGGCCCCGTATCCGAGAACCGCACTTACGCTGGAACCAGGGCCGGGGTGGCGGCGCGATTATGTGAGCGCGCTGGCCAATAAACACAGGCTTCTAACCGCACCTTTGGACGCAACCACCGACCCGTGGTTGAGCCCTGAGACACGGTTAGAAGCCTGTGTCTTTTGGCCAGCGCGCTCACAAACTCGCGCCGCCAGGCCGCCCCGACCAGGTAGGTAAGTGCGACTTTGCTTGAAAGGGGGGCGACCTACCGTCGCGAGTTGGGAGGGCCTGGCGGCCCTGAAAGAGGGCGCGCGGCGGTGAAGTCTCCACTCGCAGAGCTCGCGGAGACGCTGTGGTTGGGGCGAAATTGTTGTGGTGGGTTTTTGGTGGTGTGTGTTGCGGGCACGTGAGGTGCGGCCGTCACCGGCGTTGAGTCACCACGCGGAGTGAGTCGCGGACCAGCTCCCTGATCACGTTGCGGCGGATCTTGCCGGTCGCGGTCTTGGGTAGTTCGGCGAGCTCGACCACGCCGCGCGGCCGCTTGAACGAGGCGAGGCCGACGCGGCAGAACTCGATCAGCTCGTCCGCGTCCAGGTGCTGCTCGGCCGCGAGGACCACGCACGCCACTGGCTTTTCGATCCCGTCGATGTCCGGCGCGGCCACCACCACGACCTCGGCCACGGCGGGATGCTGCAGCAGCCGCTCCTCGACCTCGGCGGGCGAGACCCAGATCCCGCCTGCCTTGAGCATGTCGTTGAGCCTGCCGAGGCAGGTGTACGTGCCGTCCTCGTTGCGCACGTAGCTGTCACCCGTGCGCACCCAACGGCCCTGGAACACGAGTTTCGTCGTCTCGTAGCGCGCCCAGTACCCGGTCGCGGTCGACGGCCCGGTGATGTACAACTCGCCCGGCTGCCCGGCGGCGGTGACCGGCTCACCCGCCTCGTCCCGGATCTGGGCCTCGTAGCCGGGCACCGGGATCCCGGTGCTGCCAGGCCGGACCTCGCCCGGCCGGTTGGACAGGAAGATGTGCAACGCCTCGGTGGAGCCGATCCCGTCGAGGATCTCCACCCCGAACCGCGCGAGGAACCGCTCGTAGACGGCCGCGGGCAGCGGCTCCCCGGCGGAAACCGCGTGCCGCACCGAAGCGAAGGTGTCGTCGGGGATGTCGCTGGCCAGGACAGCGGCATAGAACGTCGGCACGCCGAAGAACAGCGTCGGCTTGTCGGCCCTCACCCGCGCGGCGATCGACCCGGGGGTCGGGCGGCCGGGTTCGAGCAGCGTCGTGGCGCCCGCGGCCAGCGGGAAGAAGGCGGAATTCCCCAGTCCGTAAGCGAAGAACAGCTTCGCCACGGACAGGAACCGGTCGTGCGGGCCGGTGGCCAGCACGCCGCGGGCGTAGGTCTCGCACACCGCGCGGACGCTGCCGTGCCGGTGCATCGCGCCCTTCGGCTGCCCGGTGGTGCCCGAGGTGTAGAGCCACAGCGCGGGCGAGTCCTCCCAGGTGTCCATCGGGACGAACGGCGAGTCGTCCGTTGTGGACAGATCTGTCCACAAGTGAGTACGCACACCGGCGGGGAAGTCCGCGGGCTCCGCGCGGTCGAGTGCGACGTCGGTGGCCTCCGGCGCGAGCCCGAGCGCCAGCACGGCCTGGGCGGCGAACTCACCGGACACGCACAGGACACGCGCCCGCGAGTCGGCGAGGACCTTGCCCAGCTCCAGGCCGGTGGCCATGGTGGACACCGGGACCGCGATCGCACCGGCGAGCAATGCGCCGAGCAGGCCGGTGAGCAGCTCGACGTCGTCGACCATGCAGAACATGACGCGCTCTTCCGGCCGGACCCCGAGGTCTCGGAACCCGGCCGCGACACGATGGGCCTCGGCCGTCAGCTCGGCGTAGGTCAATGTGCGCCGGGCGGAGACGACGGCGATCTCGTCGCCCCGGCCCTCGGCGACATGCCGGTCGAGCAGATACCCCGCGGCGTTGAAGGCGTTCACCACGCACCCCTCAAGTCAGGTATACGTATTCGTAGTCGAACGGTTTCCCGTTGATACCTTGCCGCGGCGGCGCGACCCAGCTGGCGATCTTCCCCCGCTCGTACACCGGGCGCATCAGCGAGCGGACGAAGGTCAGGTCCTCGGTCGTGGGCAACCACTTGTTCTTGCCTGCCAGCCAGCTCCGCTCGTCGACGAGGGTGCCGTCGGGCGTCACGTGGTGGCCGGAGTTTATGCCGACTTCGCGGTTGAAACCAGGGTGTGGCAGCGCGAACCGGAACTCGATCCCGGCCTCGGTGAGGATCTTGTTCCAGCGGTTGACCCCGGTCTGGCAGTCCGCGGTGTACTCGCCGCGCAGGTCGAGGTTGAGCAGCAGGATGGCCTGCAGCTCGTCGGTCTCCCAGGTCCCGTCGCCGCGCGGGCGGTCGAGCGTGCGGCTGTCCTCGGTGAGCTGGTGGTCGTCCTTGCGGCGGGTCTCCTGCCAGCGGCCCTTGAGCCCGGCGGTGTAGTAGTTGGCCGCGTTGGTCGAGGTCTCGTTGCCGAACAGGTCGAGCGAGACGGTGTAATGGAAGTTGATGTACTTCTGGATGATCTCCAGCGGGATCCCGCCGTGCGCGGCGACGTCGGTCGTGTCGTGCTCACGGATCAGGTCGGCGGTGCGCTGCACCACGCGGTCGACACCGGTGGTGCCGACGAACATGTGGTGCGCCTCTTCCTTGAGCATGAATTCACAGGTGCGCGAGAGCGGGTCGAAAGCACTCTCTTTCAACGTCCCGAGCTGGTACTTGCCGTCCCGGTCGGTGAAGTAGGTGAACATGTAGAACGCCAGCCAGTCGGCGGTCTCCTCGTTGAACGCGCCGAGGATACGCGGGGCGTCCGGGCTGCCGGAGTTGCGCAGCAGCAGGCTTTCCGCCTCGTCCCGGCCTTCCCTGCCGAAGTAGGCGTGCAACAGGTAAACCATCGCCCACAGGTGGCGGCCCTCTTCGACGTTGACCTGGAAGAGGTTGCGCAGGTCGTAGAGGCTCGGCGCGGTGAGCCCGAGTAGCTTCTGCTGCTCGACCGACGCCGGTTCGGTGTCGCCCTGGATGACGATGAGGCGCTGCAGGTCGGCGCGGTACTCGCCGGGCACCTGCTGCCAGACCGGCTCGCCCCGGTGCTCGCCGAAGGCGATTCGGCGGTCGGCGTCGCGCTCGGCGAGGAAGATGCCCCAGCGGTAGTCGGGCACGTTGACGTGGTCGAAATGCGCCCAGCCCTCGCGGCCGACGCTGACCGCGGTGCGCAGGTAGACGCCCTGGGTCTCCAGCGTGGGGCCCATCTCGCCCCACCAGTTCATGAACTTCGGCTGCCAGCCCTCGAGCGCGCGCTGGAGGCGGCGATCGTCGGCGAGGTTGACATTGTTGGGGATCTTCGCGTCGTAGTCGATCTTTTCGGGCATGAGATGCTAGACCCGCTTCCTGTCGAAGACAGCCTTCTGGCCAGTACCGTAGCGGCGCAGCGCCCCTTCCGGCCCGGATGCGTTCTCCCGGGTGAAGATCCAGTTCTGCCAGGCGGCCAGCCTGCCGAAAATCTTGGTCTCGATGGTCTCCGGGCCGACGAACCGGTGGTTGGCCTCCATCCCGCTGAGCGCGTCGGGGCTGAGCGAGGCCCGGCTCTCCAGCACGATCCGGATCTCGTCCGCCCAGTCGAGGTCGTCGGGCGCGTCGGTGACCAGGCCGAGTTCGTTCGCCTCGGCGGCGCTGAGCGGCCGGTCGCGTTCGCGGGCGAGCCGGGCGAGGTGGTCGGCGTCGGCGTAGAAGCGGGATTCGAGGCGGGACAGGCCGTTGCCCATCGGGAACGCGCCGAAGTTGGCCTCGGACAACGTGATCGAGGCGCGTTCCTCGCTGTCCTCGTCGTCGGCCGAAGACCTGCTCGCAGGGTCGAGCGTAGCTACCGCCGGACCGTCCAAAATGTACTGACGGTCGGCGGCCAGTGCGAGCTCAAGCAGCAGTCCGGCGAAGCAGCCGCCTGGCTCGATCAGGGCGAACAGGCTACGGCTGGTGACGTCGAGGCGTTTGAGCGTGCGCTTGAAGTAGTGCAGGATCTCGGTGCTCAGCCAGTCCTTCGCGCCCAGCACCGCCTGCTCGTGCGCGAGCACCTTCGCCGGGTCGCCCTCGCTGCGGAGCACCCAGGTGCCGAGCTCGGGTTCGTTGGTGCGTAAGCGAAGGATCGCGTCGTCGAGCTCGCGGGTGAGGGCCAGCAGCCAGCCGTCGGCGCCTTCTTCGTGCAGGTCACCCGGCTCGGCCTCGATATGTCGATACTTGAGGCCGTCTTCGGTCACTTCGCAGTTCAGCGGCGTGAGCTCGACGCCGGTTTTACCGGGAAGCCGGGTGCTGCGCTGCGCGGCATCGGAAGCCCTGGCGCGCACGGTGTCGAGGAACCCCTGCCGCGGCACGAGCTCGTCGACCAGCCGCCAGTCGACCGCCGTCTTTCCCTTGACGCCGTCGGAGCGGGTGGCGAAGACGTCGGCGAGGTCGCGCCGGACGCGACGCTTGTCGACCACCCTGGTGAGACCGCCGGTGCCCGGCAGCACGCCGAGCAGGGGGACCTCGGGCAGCGCGACGGTCGAGGAGTTGTCGTCGACCAGCAGGATCTTTTCGCAGGCCAGCGCGATCTCGTAGCCGCCGCCCGCGCACGTGCCGTTGATCGCGGCGAGGTAGGTCTGCCCCGAATGCTCGGTGGCGTCCTCCATGCCGTTGCGGGTCTCGTTGGTGAACTTGCAGAAGTTCACCTTCCAGTGGTGACTCGACGCCGCGAGCATGCGGATGTTCGCGCCGGCGCAGAAGATCTTGTCCTTCGCGCTGGTCACCACGACCGCGCGCACTTCGGGATGCTCGAAGCGCAGCCGCTGTGTAGCGTCGTAGAGCTCGATGTCGACGCCGAGGTCGTAGGAGTTCAGCTTGAGCTCGTAGCCGTCGACGAGACCACCGTTCTCGTCGACGTCCAGCTCGAGCCAGGCGACCTCGCCGTCCAGCCGGAGCCGCCAGTGCCGATAGGTGTCAGGGTGACGCTCAAAGGTCACCGATCTGGTGGTGGTCACCTCTCAATTGTCTACATTTTCATGACCAACGTCAATGTTATGTAGAAACTTGATCTCCGGAGATCACCCGGTTGAGCTTCGAGGCCGCCCATGCGACGAACAGCCAGAGCAGGAGCGAGGCGAACACGTCGGTGAAGATCGTGGCGAACCAGAACGCGGGCACCTGCGGGACGCCGACCAGGAAGTGCCCGGCGCTGCCGATTCCCGACAGCGAGTAGACCAGCAGAAACGCCAGCGAGGGCCAATACCGGCCGCGGCGGTAAGCGCGGTAGCCGAGCGCGCCACAGGCAGTGGTCAGTACCCAGGTGAAGGCCACGAGGAACTGCGTGACGCCGAGGCTGATGCCCGCGACCGGCGGATAGCTCGCGGCCGAGATGACGTTTTGCGCGTAGTGCAAGGTGGTGCTCAGCAGGGTGAACCCGAGGATCAACCGGAGTGGGTTCAGGCCCTTTTCCCGCAACTCGTCCATGCTGCCTCCAGCACTAGATAGATCGCTCTAGCGTGAGACTAGCGGGTTACGGGACGGCTGGGAACCGTCCTCGCAGCGGCAGGTCGGCGTAGGAGCGGCCGACGTGGACGACATGGTCACCGGCCGCGCGGCGCCAGCCGTCGTCCCAGACCGAGAAGGCACGTTCCGGAAGGACGACCTCGGCCAGCACGGTCTCGCCGGGCCCTGCCTCGACGCTCGCGAAGCCCGCCAGCCAGCGGGCCGGACGTTCCGGGTCCGGGATCGCCGGGGCGACGTAGACCTGGACGACCTCGCGACCGGTCCGCTCGCCGGTGTTGCGTAGCTCGACGCGCACGGTCGTCCCCTCGATCGAGACCGATTCGTACGCCCATTCGGTGTAGCCGAGGCCGTGGCCGAACCAGTACGCCGGAGCCGTGCCCGCCCGCGCCCATGCCCGGTAACCGATGAAGACGCCTTCGTCGTAGGGCAGCACGCCGTTCTCCGGGGCCACCCGGGTCACCGGGCTGTCGGCGAGGCTGTCCGGCCAGGTCGTTGGCAGGCGACCACCCGGTTCGGCGAGGCCAAGGAGGACGTCGGCCAGCGCGGACCCGCCAGCCTGGCCGGGGAACCAGACCAGCAGCACCGCCGCGACGTCTTCGCGCCACCGCAACTCGACCGGCGAACCCGCGTTGACCACGACGATCGTGCGCGGATTCACCGCCGCGACCCGCGCCACGAGCTCGTCCTGCCTGCCCGGCAACGCCAGTGACTCGCGGTCGAAACCCTCGCTCTCGATCGCCTCGGTGGTGCCGACCACGACGACCGCGACCTCGGACTCCGCCGCGAGCGCCACCGCCCGCTCGATCGCGACGTCCGGATCCTCGGCGGGCAGTGCGTGCCCGAGCCCGAACGAGACCCAGGAGAAGCTGCCCTCCGTCAGCGCCCCGACCTCGTCCGGGACGCGATAAGAGAGCCGGACGTCGACCGTCTTCCCGGCGGTGAGCTCGACGTCGCGGCGCTGCTCCTGGACGTTCATGATCGCGGTCATCACGTCGGTGCCCGCGGGAATGTTGGGGCCGTCGAAGAGCGTCCTGCCGTCGACGGTCAGGGTCAGCGTCCCGGTCCCGACCAACCCGAACGTGTGTACGCCGGAGGCTTCCGGGGTGAAGGTGCCGGTGATCTCGACCGAATCCAGCTCCCGCGCGTCCAGCCCGGCGGGGAGCTGGCCGACCCACTTGACGGCCGCTTCGGCCAGCGCGAACGTCGCCAGCTCGGCGCCCGCGGCGTCCCGCGCGACCGCTCGCACGGCGAACCCGGCGGACGCCGTGCGCAGCGTGGTGCTGGGATCGACGCCGATGGCGTGGCGCAGCTCGACGTCGTCGGGCAGGGCCGCGCGAAGGCCGTCCAGCGGCGAAACGACCTGGTCCGCGAACACTGTTGCGCTGCCACCGCCGAGGATCCTCGGCTCCGTGGCGGCCGCACCGATCAGGGCGATACCGCGCGGCGACCGCAGGGGCAGGACGTTGTCTTCGTTGCGCAGCAACACGAACGACCGGCCCGCCACCTCGCGAGCCAGCGCATTACCGTCCACATCGGACTCCGTTGCCGAAGTCGGCACACCTTCGAGCGTGCCCGTTTTGGCCGCCAGCAACAGAACCCGGCGCACCATCGCGTCGACCGTCTCTTCGGCGACGTCACCGGCACGGACGGCCTCCGCCAGCCGCGGCCCGAAGACCGTCTTCGGGCCCGGCATCGCCACGTCCAGGCCGCCGTTCGCGTCACGGACGGTGTCCCTCGCGGCCAGCCAGTCGGACACGATGAGGCCGTCGAAACCCCATTCACCGCGCAGGACGCCGTTCTGGAGCCGGTCGTGCTCGGTCATCGTGGAACCGTTGACCCCGTTGTAGGCGGCCATGATCCCCCACGGTTTCGCGTGCTTCACGATGTACTCGAAGGGCGTCAGGTAGAGCTCGCGCAGCGTCCGTTCGGCGGCGCGGACGTCCAGGGTGAATCGCTCGGTTTCGGAGTCGTTCGCGACGAAGTGCTTGACCGTGGCGGCGACGCCGCCGCCCTGGACCCCGCGCACGTACCCGGCGCCGATATGCCCCGTGAGCAGCGGATCCTCGGAGTAGCACTCGAAATGCCGCCCGCCAAGCGGCGAGCGGTGCAGGTTGACCGTCGGCGCGAGGAGCACGTGCACGCCCTTGCGCCGCGCTTCCTGCGCGAGAAGTCCGCCCACGCGTTCGGCGAGCGCAGGATCCCAGGTCGCGGCCAGCGCGGTCGGGCTGGGCAGCGTCACCGACGGGTCATCCGCCGTCCAGTTCACCCCGCGGACGCCGACCGGGCCATCGGACAGCACGAGCGGGCGGAGCCCGATCTCCGGCGCCGCGGGCAGCGTCCAGACGTCCTGACCGGCGAGCAGCCTGGCCTTGGCGTCCAAATCCAGCCTGGCCAGCAGGGTTTCGACGAGAGCTTCGATGCTCATCCGGCGGCTCCTTCTCGCATGACGTGGCGTCTCCGACAATACCTGGTGATGAGTAGGTGACGTTATTGATCTGTGATTTTTGCTCACGTAGGCTCACCCCATGAGCAGGCCCCGAGGCAGCGACCGTCGCGACGGCATCATCCGCGCCGCGTTCGACGTCCTCGCCGAACGCGGCTATCGCGGCACCTCGCTCGCCGCCGTCGCGGAGCGGGTCGGCCTCACCCAGCAAGGGCTGATGCATTACTTCCCCACCAAGGAAAACCTGCTGGCCGCGGTGCTGGAAACGCGCGACCAGTGGGACCTGCTGAACTTCACGCGTTCGAAGGACCCGTCCGCGATCGGCGCGACGGAACTCGCGGAACTGGTGGACTACAACGCGACCAGGCCCGGCATCGTCCGGACGTACACGGTGCTTTCCGCCGACAGCGTGACCGAGGACCACCCGGCACGGGAGTACTTCCACGACCGCTACGCCCGCGTCCGCCAGCTGGTGGCGCAAATGCTGGAGCGCTACGCCGACGACCTCCCCGCGGGCCTCACCCCCGCGCAGATCGCGCCCATCGCGGTGGCCGTACTCGACGGCCTGCAACTGCAATGGCTGCTCGACCCCGACGAGGTCGACATGCCCCAGGACTTCCGCAACTTCCTCGCCCTACTGGGCATCAAAACCTAACTTGCAACTGCCCCTGAAGGCCACCTTCACAGCGTTTTACGCCGTGAAGGTGGCCTTCAGGGGCATACGACGTCCCCACGCGACCGGGATTGTCGGACCTGCGGAGTAGAGATGTAGGGGTGCACAGAACCGGCGATCCGCCCGCTTCCTCCGCCCCGCTCATCGGGGTGGAGAACGTCAAGATGCCCGCGTGGGCCCAGGTGGACGAGCGGGTGGCGGCGGCCGGGTTCGGCCAAGCGGTGCGCACGCTGCCCGCCGCCATCGCCGTCGTGGCCCGGCTCGCTTGGCGCAGTTCGCCGAGGCTGACGCTGCTGGCGGGCCTGGTGCACGTGGTTTCCGGCGGTGTCACGGCTTTCGGCCTGCTCGCCACGGCGAACGTGTTCACCGCTCTGCTGCAGCGCGGGCCGACGCCGGAGCGCGTGCTGGAGTCGCTGCCGTCGATCGCGGTGGTCATCGCGTCGTACGCGGTGCGGGCCCTGCTCGACACGGCGGTCGCCGCGGTCGAGGGCGCGCTGCGGCCCCGGGTCACCACGGCGGCGGGTGACGACGTGACGGCCGCGGTGGTCCGGGTGCGGCTGCTCGCCTTCGAGGACGCCGATTTCCGCGAGCTGGCAAGGCAAGGAGCGAACCACGGCGTCCGGGCGATCGAGTCGAGCGTGCGGATGCTGGCGGATCTCACCTCCTCGGCGATCTCGCTGCTGGCGGCGATGATCACGGCCGGGCTGCTCAATCCCTGGCTCGCACCGGTGCTGCTGCTCGCGGCGGCCGCCGACGGCTGGGCCTCGGCGCGGGTGGCCAAGCTCAACTACCGGCACTACCTCGACACGGTCGGCAGGCATATGCGCAAGGGCATCGTCGAGGAGGTCGCGACCTACCGGACGCTCGCACTGGAACGGCACGCGCTGACACTGCAGGAGCCGCTGCTCGGCGAGTACCGGCGAATCACCGAAAGCCTGCGAGACGAGGAGATCACGCTCGCGCATCGCAGCAATGTCGTCCGGCTGACGGGCCGCGCCGCGGCCGGGCTGGGCACCGCGGTCGCGTATCTGGTGCTGGGCTGGCTGCTCTATTCGGGCGAGATGCAGCTCGCGCTGGCGGGCACGGCGGTGCTCGCCATGCGGACGGCGTCGAACTCGCTGTCGAACACCATCCGCGCGGTCAACATGCTCTACGAGGACTCGTTCTACATCTCCTTCCACAGAAAGCTGCTCGAAGAGTCGGCGGCTCGCAGCCCCGCGCCGGGCGGGGTCGCCGTCCCACCGGACCCGGCCGAGATCCGGCTGGACAACGTCACGTTCACCTATCCGGATCAGGAGAGTCCGGCACTGCGCGACATCAGCACGACCATCCGGCGAGGGGAGGTCGTCGCGCTCGTCGGGGAGAACGGCTCCGGCAAGACGACGCTGGGCAAGCTGCTGACCGGGCTGTATCCGCCGTCGGCGGGTGCCGTCTACTGGGACGGCGTCGATCTGGCGGAGGCGGATCCGGCGTCGGTGCACGAGAACATCGCCGTCATCGCGCAGGAACCCGCCGAATGGCCGATGACGGCGGCGAACAACATCACCGTCGGGAGGCTCGGCAGGCCGGATCCCGGCCGCGCGGCCTGGCTGGCGGCGATCAGCTCCTCCGGCGCGGACGAGGTGATCGATTCCTTGCCCGCCAAGGAAAACACCATGCTGTCGAAGAAATTCAACGACGGCCAGGACCTGTCCGGCGGCCAGTGGCAGCGGATGGGCATCGCCCGCGGGATCTACCGGGACGCTTCGGTGCTGGTGGCCGACGAGCCCACGGCAGCGCTCGACGCACGGGCCGAAGCGCGGGTGTTCGCCGGGCTACAGCACGCGAGTACGTCCGGCGCCGGGCGGCGGACGACGATCCTGGTCACGCACCGGCTGGCGAACATCCGCCGGGCCGACCGGATCCTCGTGCTGGACAAGGGCAGGCTCGTCGAGCAGGGCACCCACGGCGAACTGATCGCGGCGGGAGGGGTGTACCACGAGCTGTACGAGATCCAGGCAAGCGCTTACCGGACACCCTCCTAGCGGATTTACCGCGGGCCCCGGCCCGAGCAGACTGACGGGCCGGGCATCATCAGGAGGCTTCAATGCGGCAGTTGACCCCGTTGGACGTGCAGTTTTTGAACGCCGAATCGACGACGACCACCGGGCACGTGGGTGGGCTCTCGATCTTGGACCCGTCGACGGCTCCCGGCGGGGACGTCACGCTCGACGACCTGCGCGCGCTGATGGAGCAGCGGCTGCACCTGGCGAAACCGCTGCGCTGGAAGCTGCTGCGAGTGCCGCTGGGGCTCGACCACCCCTACTGGATCAACGACCCGCATTTCGACATCGAATACCACGTCCGGGAGATCGCGCTACCCGCTCCTGGGGACGAGCGCCAGCTCGCCGAGCAGATCGCGCGGCTGACCGCCCGGCCGCTCGATCGCCGCCGCCCGTTGTGGGAGGTCTACCTCGTCCACGGCCTGCAGGACGGCAATCTCGCGGTGTACACGAAGGTCCACCACAGCGCGATCGACGGTGTCTCCGGCGCGGAGCTGCTGGGCGTGCTGATGGACGTCTCGCCCGAGCCGCGGGCGGTCGAACCGGCGCTGAGCGGCCCGCCGCAGGAGGTGCCGGGGCCACTGTCGCTGGCCGTCGGCGGGGTGCGGCGGATGGCGATGCACCCGATCAAGACGGTCCTCAAGGTGCCGAAGCTGCTCCCGCACGTCGACGAGCTGCCAGGGCTGGCCCGCGTTCCCGGCGTCGACCTGCTCGCGAAGGCGGGAAGCGCGCTGAGCCGCCTGACGCGCCAAGGGCCTGGCAGGCATGAAGCGGAACGGCCGCGGCTGATGGCGCCCGACACACCGTTCAACGGCCCGATCAGCCCGCACCGGCGGCTCGCATACGGCTCTCTGCCGTTGGAGGACGTGAAGCAGGTCAAGCGGGCTTTCGGTGTCACGGTGAACGACGTCGTCATGGCCCTGTGCGCGACGGTGATGCGCCGCTGGCTGATCGACCACGACGCGCTCCCGGCGGATCCGCTGGTCACGCTCGTCCCGCTGTCGGTGCGCACGCCCGAGCAGGCGAAGTCGGCCGGGAACCAGATCTCGGTGATGCTCGCGCCACTGCCGACCCACATCGCCGACCCGGCCGCGCGGCTGGCGCATACGGCGCAGTCCATGGTGTCGGCGAAGAAGCGCTACCAGCCGTTGCCCGCGTCGTGGCTGGTGGACTTCAGCAGCATGCTGCCCGCCGCGCTCGGCGGGCTTTCCGCGCGGGCGCTGATGAAGTTCCTCGGCGCGACCGCGCCGGTGGTGAACCTGGTGGTGTCGAACGTGCCCGGCGCGCAGCTCCCGCTGTTCCTCGCGGGCGCGCGGCTGCTCGGCAACTACCCGGTGTCGGCCATCACCGACGCGAGCGGCGGGCTGAACATCACCGTGATGTCGTACAACGGGCAGCTCGACTTCGGGATCGTGGTGTGCCGGGAGCTGATCCCGGACGTCTGGAACCTGATCGGCTACCTTCACGAGGCGATGGCCGAGCTGCTCAAGCTGGCCGGCGAACGGGAGGACTAGCCGATGGCGGAGCGCATGGCCGGCGTCAACGGGCTCGAGCTGTGCCACGAGACCTTCGGGGAGGCGTCGGGCCGTCCGCTCCTGCTGATCATGGGGCTCGGCTCGCCGATGATCTGGTGGGACGAACAGTTCTGTGAAAACCTTGCAGCACAAGGGTTCTACGTCATCCGCTACGACAACCGCGACACCGGCAAGTCCACCCGGATGCACGGGCGTTGCGCGAGAAGCACCTGAAGCCGGTCGAGAGCCGCCCGGAGACGTTCGGCCGCGGCATCCACCACACCGCGCTGATCTCGAGTGACGTCGAGCGGACGATCGAGTTCTACCAGGGCGTGCTGGGCTTCCCGCTCACCGAGCTGTTCGAAAACCGCGACTACCCCGGCTCCAGCCATTTCTTCTTCGACGTCGGCAATGGCAACGCCGTCGCGTTCTTCGACCTGCCCGGCCTCGACCTCGGCTCGTACGCGGAGGTGCTCGGTGGTCTGCACCACCTCGCCCTGTCCGTGACACCGGAGAACTGGGCGCGGCAACGCGCGCGGCTCGACGCCGCCGGGGTGGAATACCTGCAGGAGAGCGAGACGTCGATCTACTTCACCGACCCGGACGGCGCCCGCGTCGAGCTCATCTCCGACCCGCTCGGTGAGATGTACGGCGAAAAGATCGGCTGAAACCGCTTGCGGGCGCCCACTTTTCGCCTACCCTGTCCGCAACCCGATGGGGAAGCGAAGGACGGGAGTGGCATGTCCGACTGGTCGAAGTCACGGGCGAAGGCGCGCATCGATCGCCGCGAACTGCTCGACGAGTTGACCGCCCGCACCAGTTTCGAGGTGCGGGTCCAGCTCAACGGCACCCCGGCCGTCGGCTACGACGATCCTGCCGACATCTTCGGCATCGGGCACACCGAATGCGCCGCGCTGCTGGCACACCGCCGCGTCCTGCCCCTCTGGGAACGACTGCTCCTGGCTCGTTACGCACGCCGCGTCCACGGCCGGGCCATCGTCGGCAGCGTCGCCGAAGTCCCCACCGGCGGCACGCCCGCTCCGCTGTCGGCCGCCTTCCCCCACGAGATCGCCGCACTCGCGTCGCGCTCGGGGGACACCGGCGCGAAGTACGACATGCAGGGTCGCGGGCTGCTGACGGTGTTCCGCATCGCCGTCGGGAAGGGCGGCGAAGTCTGGGCCGACCGCGAGGACGTCGCGACGACCTCGGCCCGCAACATCCTCACCTGTACGTCGACGTTCACCCGGCGCAAGCCGTGGCACGTGCTGTGGCCGGTGTACCGCGTCCGCGGCCTGCGGGTGTGGAAGCTGTAGGAATTCCGCCGGTCACGCCGGTGTTGAACCCGGCATGAGCAAGACCGCGGAAGAAGTACTCGCCGCAGCGCGGACCATCGCCGTCGTGGGACTGAGCCGGGACCCGGCCAAGGCCGCCCACTGCGTCCCGGCGGTGTCGCAGGCCCACGGGTTCCGGATCATCCCGGTGCACCCGAGCGCCACCGAACTGCTGGGCGAGAAGGTCTACCGGACCCTCGCCGACATCCCCGAGCCGGTCGACCTGGTGGACGTCTTCCGCCCGTCGCCCGAAGCCGCCGGGATCGCCGAACAAGCCGTCGCGATCGGCGCCAAGGCCCTCTGGCTCCAGCAGGGCATCGTGTCCGCCGAAGCCCGCCGGATCGCCGAGTCGGCAGGCCTGGACTACGTCGAAAACCGCTGCACCGCGGTCGTCCGCGCCACCCAAAACCTCACCGTCTGATTGCCTCTGAAGGCCACCATCACGGCGTATTACGCCGTGATGGTGGCCTTCAGGGGCAATCAGGGAAGGTGCTGGGGGCCGGTGGGGACGCCGGGGGCCGGGTTGTTGCGGACCTCGGTTTGTGCCTTGCGCAGCTTCGTGACCGTCGTCCGGTAGCGGAGGTCGTCGCGGTCGCGCGGGAAGCGGGATGGCGGGCGGTCGAAGCGGAACGTCGAGGTCAGGTCGCCGACGGTCTTGCGCCGCCAAGCGCTGATGTGCGGCTCGGGCACCCCGAAACGCTGCTCCAGCAGGCGGATCAGCGACGAGTGGTCGAACGTCTCCGAGGAGACGAAACCGCCGGTCGTCCACGGCGAGACCACGATCGTCGGCACGCGGAAGCCGAGGCCGATCGGCACGCCGCCGACGAACTCGTCCGGGGTCCCGGCGGGCGGGGTCGGCGGGAGGACGTGGTCGAAGTACCCGTCGTTCTCGTCGTAGGTCAGGATGAACGCCGTTTTCGCCCAGACGTCCGGGTTCGCCGCGATCGCGTCGATCTTGGACGCGATGTACTGCGCCCCCGCCGCGGGCATCCAGTTCGGGTGCTCGGTCTGCGCCGACGGCGCCACCAGCCACGACACCGCGGGCAGGTTGTCGTTGCGAGCGTCGTGCTCGAACCAGCCAGCGGACTTCTTCACCATCGCGTTGCGGTACAACGGAGAAGACTTCGGCGCGTCGGCGAACTGCCGGAACCACGCCAGCGAGTTGTCGTCGTAGTTGTCCTCTTCCTGGTAGATACGCCAGGAAACGCCCGCGTCGGTGAGCCGCTCGGGATAGGTCTTCCACGAGAGCACCGGCTCGTCCGAGGACATGTAGTTCGTGTTCGCGGGCCCACCCGCGGTGCCCTGCGGGTCGATCCAGCCGGTCCACATGTACAGCCGGTTCGGGTTCGTGGGCCCGATCACCGAACAGTGGTAGTTGTCGCAGACGGTGAACGCCTCGGCCAGCGCCCAGTGGAACGGGATGTCCTCGCGGTCGTAGTACGCCATCGTCTTGGCGCCCTTGGCCGGGATCCAGTTGTCCATCTTCCCGTTGTTCCACGCCGCGTGCTGATCCGACCAGTTGTGCGGCAGGCCGGGCGTGGCCTGCGCGTTCGTCGTCGACGTGTTGTACCGGAACGGCAGCAGATACCCGTCCGGATGACCCGAGAAGGGTTGCTGGAACACGGAATTACCGTTCGGCAGCTTCATCGCCGTCGGGTCCTTGAAGCCGCGAACGCCTTCCAGGTTCCCGAAGTAGTGGTCGAAGCTGCGGTTCTCCTGCATCAGGATGACGATGTGCTCGATGTCGCGCAGACTCCCCCGTCCCGGCCGGGAAGACGGTTCGGCGAGCGCCTTGCGGACGTTCGGCGGCAGCACCATCGCGCCCATCGCGGCGGCGGCCGCGGCGGCGGTGCCGAGCACCCGGCGCCGGGTCAGGTCGGTCACGACACTCCAAAGTGGACTATGCGGTTGTTGCCCGTGTCGGCGACGAACACGCGATTCTGCGCGTCGACGGCGACCCCCAGCGGGAAGCTCAGCGTGCCCTTGCCGTCCAGCCCGAACTCGGCCCGGTAAGGCCCCGCGGTCCGGAACTGGGCCACCCAGCAGTAGTCCGGCACGGTGATGTAGGCGTCGCCGGTGCTGTTCACCGCGACGTCGGACGGGTTGGACAGGCCGCCGAACTCGCTGCTCTGCCCGTAGCCGATCGAGCCGATCACCTTGCCCTCGGCCGAATAGCGGACGACGGCGACGCTCCCGCTCGCGGCGCGCCCGTTCTGCGCGACCCAGAAGCCGCCCGCGCCGTCGGGCGTGATGCCCTGCGGGGAGCTGACTTTCTCGGTGATGGCGGCGAGTTCCGCGCCGGTGCGGGTGTCATACCGCGCGATGCGCTGGTGGCCGGTGTCCGAGACGACCAGCCGCCCGGCCGCGTCCACCGCGACTCCGCGCGGATTGTCCAGTTTCCCGGCGCCGAACTCGCGCACGAACCCGCCCCACCAGGCGTACTGGGCGACGCGGTTGTTGCCGGTGTCGGCGACGTAGACGTTGCCCCCGCCGTCCACCGCGACGGCCTGCGGGGCCTTGAGCCGCCCGGCCAGCACGCGGACGAGACGGCCGTCGCGGCTGAAGGCCTGCACCCGGTCGTTGCCGGTGTCCGCGACCCAGACCTGCCCGCGCGCGTCGACGGTGATCCCGGACGGCGCGGCGAACTGGCCGGGACCACGGCCTTCGCAGCCGAACGCGTCGCGGAACACCGGCGGCTCGGTCTGCGGGGTCGGCCTGACGCTGAACTTCACCGGGTCGGCGAGCCAGCTGTAGCCATCGTTCGAGAGGTAGAAGGCGATGTAGTCGCCCGCCCCGAGCGCGCCCGAGCCGAACGAGACGGCGCCGCTCGCCTGCGGGACGTACTCCCAGAGTGTGGAAGCGCCGACGTAGCGCTGGTCGACGGGGCCGTTGCCCGGATCGGCGTAGAGACCGACCCAGTTCTTCGGCGTGACGGACGCCGGTGGCGTCGAGTAAGTAAAGGCGATCGGCTCGCCCTGCTCCACTGAGGAAGCGCTGCCGATCAAGGTCCCGGTCACTGGCACGGCCTCAGGATCCCTGTAGGCGACGTCCAGGTCCACCGCCGAAAGTAGGTCCGCGACCTTGTTCAGGCACTGTTCCGCCCGTGCTCACGCGGAGGATTCACAGCGCATGCTCAGCGTCCCCACAGCGCCGCGGGCATAGTCTCACCGGCATGTCGACGACCTCCGCGCTGATACTGACCGCACTGGTGGTCGCGCTGGTGGCGGTGCTCGTGTGGGGTTTCCGGCGGGCGGGCGACGGGCCGGAGACGCCGATCGAGTCCGATCAGGATGCCGAGAGGCGGTAGCCCACGCCACGCACGGTTTCGATGGTGTGCGTGCCGAACGGGGTGTCGATCTTGCGCCGCAGGTAGCCGACGTAGACCTCGACGACGTTCTCGTCGCCGTCGTAGTGCGCGTCCCAGACGTGCGTGAGGATCTCGTTCTTGGTCAGCGCCGAACCCGCGCGCCGCAACAGGAACTCGAGCAGCCCGAACTCCCTCGCGGTCAGCTCGATCCGCTTCTCTCCCCTGTGGACGGTCCGGGCGGCGGGGTCGAGCAGCAGGTCCCCGGCGGTGAGCACGGCCGGGCGCGCGGGGGCGCCGCGCCGCAGCAACGCGCGCAGCCGCGCGATCAGCACGACGAACGAGAACGGCTTGCTCAGGTAGTCGTCGGCGCCGAGGTCGAAGGCGTCGGCCTCGTCGTACTCGCCGTCCTTCGCGGTCAGCATCAGCACCGGGGTCCACTTGCGCGCCGCGCGCAGCCGTTTGAGGACCTCGTAGCCGGACATCTCGGGCAGCATGATGTCGAGGACCACGACGTCGTAATCGTGCTCGGACGCGGACCACAGTCCGTCCGGCCCGGTGTGCGCGACGTCGACGGTGAAGCCCTCGGCCATCAGGCCCTTGCGCAGGGTCTCGGCGAACTCGCGCTCGTCCTCGACGATCAGCAGCCGCACTAGTCCTCCTCGATGACCGGCAGTTCGATGACGAAACACGCGCCGGGGTAGCGGGAGTCGTCGCTCTCGACGTACCGGGCGCGGCCGCCGTGGCGGGTCGCGATCCCGGCGACGATCGGCAGCCCCAGCCCGGTGCCGCCGTGGTGACGCTGGCGCGACGCGTCGAGCCGGACGAACCGCTCGAACACGCGCTCGCGGTCGACGGCCGCGACGCCGGGACCGTCGTCGCTGACCTCGACCACCGCGTACCCGCCGGTGACCCGGCTGACCACGCGCAAACGTTTGCGAGCATGGTCACGGGCGTTGTCGACCAGGTTGCGCACGGCCCGGCCGAGCTGGGCCTCGCTGCCGTGGACCTTCGCGGGCCCCGCGCGGACCTCGATCTCCAGCTCAGCGCCGGGCGAGACCCGCTCGGCCTCGGCACGCACGATGTCGTCGAGGTCGACCTCGGTGTTCGACGGCCGGTCGGTGGTGTCGTCCGTGCGCGCCAGCACGAGCAGGTCGTCGACGAGCTCGCGCAGCCGCGCCGTCTCCCTGGCGATCACGGGCACCAGCTCGTCGGTGCCGAAACTCTCCGGATGCTGGCTGGAGACGTCGAGCGCGGTGCTGATGGTGGACAGCGGTGAGCGCAGCTCGTGGCTGGCGTCGGCGACGAACCGGCGTTGCGCGGACTGTGCCGAAGCGAGCCTGCCGAGCATGCTGTTGAGCGTGGTGGCCAGCCGGTGGACCTCGTCGCGGCCGGGCGGCAGGCCGACGCGGGCGGTCAGGTCGCGGGTGGAGATCTCCGCGACCGCGCGCCGCATCCGCTCGACCGGGCGCAGCGCCGAGCCGACCGCGCGGTACACCGCGAGCCCCGAGATCGCGAGCAGCGGCAGCGCGATGACGCCGAGCAGCAGGGTGAGCCGGGTGGACGCCTCCGTCACCGGTTCGAGTGACCTCGCGGAGACCACGGTGTACGGCCCGCCCGGACCGTTGACCAGCTGGGAGACCACGCGGTATTCGGCGCCGTCGCCGTTGAGGCCCAACGGCAGGGTCTCGACGATCTCGTTGCCCTGCACCGGGCGTGCGCCGGTCAGCGCCGGGCGGCCGACGATGGCCGGGTCGCTCGCGATGGGGCGGCCGCGCATGTCGAGGACCTGCGTGACGGCCTCGGTGTCGCCGGTGCTGGCGACGTCGCTGGCGGACAGGTCGCGCGCGCCTTCACGGGCGAGCTGGATGGCGACCTGACGGCCGGTGCTGCGAGCGCTTTCGGTGACGCTGCGGTCGAGGGACTCCTCCAGCAGCACGACGACCACCACCCCGGCGGCGGCCATCGCGAGCGCGAGCGCCACGACCGCGACCGCCGTCGTGCGCATCCGCACGCCGGTCGCGGCCAGCAGCCGCCGCCACTTCATCGCGTCACCTTCATGAGCGCAGCGTAACGATGCTGAAGGTCGCCTTCAGTGCGTTGGGTGCACCAAAGGCGACCTTCAGCAGGTCTGACGCACCAAGGGCGACCTTCAGCCACGGCGGCGGCGACGGGGCGTGAGCAGGCGTTCGGTGCGCAGCTGGGTGACCTCGGCGAGGTCCAGCGGCGGCAGCGGGTGGCCGACGAGCCAGCCGAGCAGGAGGTCGGCGAGCGCGGGGTTGCGGGCCAGCACCGGGCCGTGCAGGTAGGTCGCGACGACCTTGCCGGTCACCGCGCCCTCGGTGCCGTCGCCGTTCCCGGTCCCGCGCACGACGCGGCCCAGCGGCTTGCTCGACGGGCCGAGGGTGGTGTGCCCCAGATGGTTTTCGAAGCCCGTCAGCAGTTCGCCGCCGAGCAGGTCCACCGGCTCCGCGACGAGTTCCGCGACCGCGCGGCGCTCCCCCGGCTCGGTGGTCACGTCGATCAGGCCGAGGCCCTCGTGCACGACGCCGTCGGTCCCCCGGAACGCGGCGCCGAGCACCTGCAGCCCCGCGCACACCCCGAGCACGACGGCGCCGTTGCCCGCCGCCCGCTGCAGCCCGGGATGCTTGCGCAGATGCGTCGCGGCCAGCGCCTGCGCGTCGTCCTCGCCGCCGCCGAGCACGTAGACGTCCAGCCCGGACGGCACCGGCTCGCCGAGGCGGACCGACACCGTCTCGGCCTCGAAACCCCGCCACTGCAAGCGTTTGCGCAGCACCTCGGCGTTGCCCGAGTCGCCGTAGGTGCCGAGCACCTCGGGCAGGACGAGTCCTATTCGGACGGTGGAATCAGGAACCATCCGGCAACCTGCCCAGCAGGTCGCGGAACGCCGTGTAGTTGGCCACCAGCTCGACGCTGCCCGCCTCCAGCAGGTCCACCGCGCGGACCGGATCGGCTTCCGCCCGGTACGGCACCTCCGCGTACCGCAGGCGCACGGCCAGATCGGCGCATCGCTCACCCGCCGCGACGACCTGCCTGCCGCGCAGCCGCTCGAACGGGACGTCCCACAGCCACGACATGTCCCGTCCGTCCGCCTCCTGGGCGTTGACCGCGATGACGACGGGCGTGTCCTCGGTCAGCACCGGCAGCGTTTCCGCCCAGCCTGCCGGGTTCTTCGCCAGCATCAGGTGCACGGAGTGGCGGGTGCGGCGAATCGTGCGGTAGCGGCCGCCGATGTCACTGATCGTGCGCAGCCGGGCCGCGGCGGTGTGCGGCGGTACGCCGATGCTGTCGGCGGCGGCCAGCGCGAGGGCGGCGTTGGCGCGGTTCGCGTCACCCGGCAGGCGCAGATCGAGGTCGACCACGGTGTTGTCGCGCACCCGGACGAGCAGATCGCCGTTGAGCGCCCAATCCGGCTCCGGCCGGGTGAGCCCGCACGAGCAGCTCCACTGATCCAGCACGTGACACACCGCGCGGCCACACCGGGGACACGCCACGGAATCCTCGGTCCAGCGCCGCCCGGTGCTCACCCACACCTTGTTCGCCGCACCGGAGGCGGCCGAGGTGATCATCACGTCGTCGCAGTTCGCGACCACGACTGTGGTGGGCAGCGCTTCCATCGCCGCGCGCAGTTCGCGTTCGGTGGACCGGACTTCGCCGACGCGGTCGAGCTGGTCGCGGCTGAGGTTGAGCAGCACGACCACGGCCGGGTTCACCTGCTCGGCGACCCACGGCACGTACGTCTCGTCGACCTCGAGCACCGCGTACGGCGCGGCCGGGCTGGAGGTCAGTGCGGCGAGCACGCCGTCGGGCATGTTCGCGCCGTCGCTGTTCGACGCCACCTCGGCGAGCGCTTCGAGCGCGCGGGTGAGCATCAGCGAGGTCGTCGTTTTCCCGTTGGTGCCGGTGATCAGCACGACGGTCCGCTCGCGGCCGAGCCGTCGCAGCGCCAGCGGATCGAGCTTGAGTGTGACGCGGCCGCCGATCATGCCCCCGCTGCCGAAGCCGGCGCTGCGCGAGAGCCAGGCGGTCAACCGACCGGCGGCAACGGACGCGCGGGTACGCAACGGGTTTCGAATAGTCACTGACGCACGGTGCGCCTCCGGCGCTGTGAGGACCCTGAGAGCGTGTCGCGGGTCTCTTGACCACCGACAGTCATCGGAGGTTGGACCATTCTCAGCAGGGCGTTACCTTGCCATGTGCAAAATAATCAGAGATCTTCCCCACAAAGGTCGGAGGTGTTAACGTCCGAAACCGCTTAGCGGAAACAGGTACCACTCAGCGGGACAGGCCCAAAGGAGCGCATCGTGGGGGTTGAACGCGAGCTGGACTCGAGCGGCACCCTGGAACGGGGGCTCGCCGTGCTCGAACACGTGGGCCAGCACCAGGAGATTTCCACCAACGCGATCGCCCGGCAACTCGGGCTTTCCCGCAGTGCCGCCTATCGCATCGTCGCGACGCTCAAGAAACTCGAATACCTCGAAGCCGACCGCACCACCGGCCGCGTCCGCCTCGGCACGCGGCTGGTCGAGCTCGGCGCCCGTGCGATGGCCGCCACCGACCTGCACCGCTGCGCCCCGAGGTACCTCGCGTCGCTGGCGGAACGGTCCGGCGAGACGACGTATCTCGCCGTGCCGGACGCCGACGCGATGGTCTACGTCGCGACCGAGCGCAGCGCCAGCGCGGTCACCCTGGCCTGCCGGCTCGGCACCCGGCGGCCGCAGCACGCGACGTCGCTGGGCAAGGCCTGGCTCGCCGCGCTGCCCGAGCCGGACCGCGCCGAGCGGGTCCGGCGGATGAAGCTGGAGAGCCTCACGCTCAAGACGATCATCGACCCGGTCCGGCTGCTCGACGAGCTCGTCAGGACGAGCCGCCGCGGCTGGGCGGTGGACGAGGTCGAGAACGAGCCGGACGTCGGCTGCGTCGCCGCGGCGGTCCGCGACCACACCGGGCGGCCGATCGCCGCGATCAGCGTCGCCGGGCCTGCCGTCCGGGTGCTGCGTAGGCTGGACGAACTCGGCTCGACGGTGGCGGGCACCGCGGCGGCGTTGTCGCTGCGGCTCGGGTACGCGCGAACTCAGCGGGGTTGAGCGTGACCTGGATAGGACTGCTGCCCCCGATCCAGAGGTCCCTGAAGGCCACTGTCTCTTCTAAGAACGCGTCTGAGAACTGACGTAGTAGCCGCCGCTCGAAGCCTCGGGTGCCTGGCCTTCGAAGCCGCCTACCCTCCACAAAGGACGGAAAGTCTGCCCATTCGCCCGTTTCATACCGCCATGACCGTTTTATGCGTGCCCCTGAAGGCCACCATGACGGCGTTAAACGCCGTGAAGGCTCCCATCAGGGCACACGGCAAACCTGGGGTCGCGACCGAAGGGGACTTCCCTCCACTCAACCTCGCAAAAGTCCCCTTCACCAGAACAGACCGCGTGACAGTCCCCGTCAGTCAACACGGCCCTAGGCACCAAACTGGACGCCATGACATCAGCTTCCGGACGCCCTCTCAGGCCCGTCGCCTCGTCGGCGACGGGCCTGACAGCGTTATACGCCGTCATGGTGGCCTTCAGGGACCGTCAGCGAGGCTCAGCCGTAGATCTGGAAGGAGAAGCTGGCCGAGCCGCTGGTGCCGTTGGACTCCTTGGCCGTCACGGTCACCGCGAAGGTGCCGCCCGCGGTCGGCGTGCCGGAGATCATGCCCGAGGAGCTGATCGACAGCCCGGCGGGCAGGCCGCTCGCCGAGTAGGTCAGCGCGCCGCCGTCGCTGGCGTTGCCCGACACCTGGATCGTCTGGAACAGCGGGTTTCCGCGGAAGCCCCACTGGTCACCGGGGCTGGTCACCGACACCGTGCCGCCGGGCGTCGGGCCGGGGCCGGGATCGGGGGTGGGGCCGTCGGCGACCAGCTTGCCGACGGCGTGGGCCTCCTCGATCTGGTTGGTGACGAACTTCCACGGCAGGTTGACGTAACCGCCATCGCCCCAGCCGGTCCCCCACGAGTTCTCCACCCGCACGCCCTGGTCGTTGTAACCGACGATGGCGATCTCGTGGCCACCCAGCGACTGCCCGTTCAGCTCACTCTGCGTCGGGTAATAGCCGTAGTTGCCCGCCGTGGAGGAGTTGAGGTTTTCGAAGCTCTGGTACACCTGGAACGCGAAAACCACCGGCATCCCCTGCGCGAGCGAGTTTTTCACGTCGTTCTGCAACTGCGAACCGGTGTGCAGCGCAGTGGCGCCCGAAAGCTTCCACTGTGCGGCGTTTGCCCGTTCCTTACTGTCGGGCTGGGTGGTGTAGTCGAAGTCGCCCTGCCAATAGTCGGCCTTGGTGTCGAGGCCCTGGCTGGTCAGGATGCTGAAGTGGTCACGGGCGTAGCTGCCCTGGTCGTTGCCCTTGGCGATCTGCGCGTAGGTGTACATCGGGGCGTGCGGAGCGCCCTTGATGCCCTGCTCGCCCTCCAGGATGGAGTAGGACGAATAGTCGATCGCCCAGGCCACGCATGAACCGACTTTGCCCTGGTCGCCGGGGGTCAGGCCGTACTTGCTGAGGTCCACGCTGGTCGGCACGGTGGCCGCCGCACGCAGGGGCAGCGCGGCGCCGACACCGGCGGGATGCCGGTCGACCAAGGCGCCGTAGGCGTGGTGCGGGACAGCGGGAGCGGCGGCGGCCATAGCCGGGGCCGCCGCGCACACGGTACCGGCCACCGCGAGCCCGGCAACAATGCGGGCGCATTTCTTCGCATTCATGGAATACCTCGTTTTAAGTGGGGAAAAGGAGACAAGATTCGTTCGCGACGGCGAATTCGATAAGATGACGATAGACAATGAATTCGGCGACAAGAAGGTACTTTCGTAGGGCGGGGATAACTTTTAAGGCGGCGGAGGGTGCGAAGTGGCCGCCGGGGGTGATAATCACCGGCGATGACCGAACAACCCGCCACCTCGTTCGCGTCGGCGCTGCACGGCGCGATCCTCGCGCGCGGCCTGACGCTGGAGAGGCTCGTCCACCGGCTGGCCGAGCGAGGGTTCACGCTGAGCACCGCGACGCTGAGCTATTGGTCGCGCGGCCGCAGCCGGCCGGAGCGGCCCGAATCGCTGGCCGCGCTGTCCGCGCTGGAGGAAATCCTCGAGGTGCCCGGGGACTCACTGCGCGGACGCCTGGTCGGGCGGGTCCGCCGCGGCCGGGCGGGCCCCGGCCACGCGGTGCCGCTGACCGAACTCTGGGGCACCGCGGCCGAGGACGTCGACGACATGATCGCCCAGGTCGGCCTGCCGCCGGAACACCGCCGGGTGCTCAGCTTCCACGAGCGGTACGAACTCGACGCCAACGGCACGGAGCTGTTCTGCCGGGTGATCATCGTGCTCGAGGCGACCAGCGGCAACGCCGACCAGATGATGCTGGTCTTCCGCGACGACGCGGGCGGCTCCTCGCTGCCGTCGATCATCCCGGTGAACGGCGTGCGGCTCGGCCGGGTCGGCCGCGACGAGTCCACCCACGTGCTCGTCGCCCAGCTGTGGTTCGAGCAGTCGCTCGTCAAGGGCGAGCGGACCGTGGCCGAATACGAGCTCGAATTCGGTCCTGGCGGGAAACGATCGTTGATGTGCGAGCGGCGCTTCACCGCCCCGATCAGGCAGTACGTGCTGGAGATCGGCTTCGACCCGGCCGCGGTGCCCGTCCGGTTCCGGGCGGCGGACGAACCAGCCGACGCCGAGCACACCGACCGGCCGCTGTCGGCCGACGGCACGAACACGGTCCGCCAGATCTGGCTCGACCGGCCGCCCGGCATCTACCGGATCGACTGGGAATGGGACTGAAAGCCGCCTCCCACACCGGCGGAAGGCGACCTTCAGCGGGGACTACTGCCAGCTGTCGGTGATGCTGGTTGCGCTGCTCGCGTTGCCGAGGTGCGTCAGGCCGTACATGTCCTCGATGGTGCGCAGGACGCTGTAGTGCGTGATCTTCTCGCTGTAGTCGCCGGGCTTGACCGGCTGGCCGTAGAAGACCGTCGGGATGCGGTTGGCGGTGGTGAAGTCGTCCTCGTCGAAGTCGACGACGAGCAGGCTGTTGTGCGTCGCGGCCCAGTCGGCGTAGCTCTTGAGGTTGTTCTTGAGCCAGGTGTCACCGGTGGATACCGAGCAGTCGTGCATGTCGTTGCACAGGTCGGGGATCACGTAGGAGACGGTCGGCAGGGTCGAGTAGTCCGACGGGAAGGCCGTGTACGGCTTGTTCGTCGAGGTGGCCAGGTTGCTGAAATTGACCCACGGCGCGTGCTTGCGCGCGTACTTGCCCGTGCTGCAACCGGTGTAGCCGGTCGAGGGCAGGCCTTCGGAGTAGCCGGCGAACGTGCGGCCGGAGTCGACGAGCTGCTTGCCGAGGTTGTTCGCGGTGAAGGTGTGCGGGCAGGAGTCGTTGCTGACGCCCTGCGTGCTCCCGCTGAACTGCGCGAGGTAGTTCGGCTGACTCGGGTGCGTCACCGCGTAGGACTGCGTGAAGTTGGCGCCCGTCTTGGACAGCGAGGTGATGTACGGGGCGCTGGGGCTGTCGATGACCTGGGGCTGCTGGTGGTTCTCGAACAGGACGATCACCACGTGGTCGGGCGTCGGCACCGCGCCGGCGGCGGACGACGTGGTCGCCGCGGTCATCGAGACGGCGGCTGTCGCCGCGAGGGTCAGGCCGAGGAACTTTCGTAGACGCACGGTCTCTCCCGGTGGGGTTAGGGGAAACTTCGGTTCGGACCTCGAACGAGCGCTGTGCAGCGTCTCGGCCGAAGACGAACGCGGCGTGAGCCTGGCATGTCCACCCGTGGAACAGTGACCAATTCACTCATTCAGCCGCACAGTTTGCCATCCTCTAACCGAAGACTTCTTCGCGAAGATGTCTTCGGAAGTATAGAGTGACGGCATGGAGCCGAAGTTCGCGAAGAAACTGGACGCGCGCAGCCTGCGCGGCCTCGCCCACCCGCTGCGCATGCGGATCCTCTCGATCCTGCGCGGCAGTGGCCCGGCCACCGGCGCGCACCTGGCGAAGCAGCTCGGCGAGGACAGCGGGAACATCAGCTGGCACCTGCGCCAGCTCGCCGAGTACGGGTTCATCAGCGAGGACGAAACCCTGGGCACCAAAAGGGAACGCTGGTGGCGCGCGGAGCACAAATACACCGAACTCGACGTCTCGGAGTTCGTCACGGACCCGGAGTCACAGATCTCGTTGCGCACGTTCCTGGCCGAGGCCGCTGGCCAGCAATACGAACGCGCCTCGGGCTTCCTGCGGGAGGAGTGGAGTGTCGAGTGGCGCTCCACGGCGGCGTTCTCCAACTGGCGGCTCAGGCTCACTCCCGCCGAGCTCGAGGCCGTTCAGGTACAGGTTCGAGAGATCCTCGACCGGCGGGAGGGGAGCGACGGCGAAGGCACCGAGGAGGTCCTCATCCAGCTCCAGGCCTTCCCGCACAGATTCGCGCCCGAGGCGTGAATCGCGACTTCCGGCTGCTGTGGCTGGGTGAGACGGCGAGCCAGGCGGGCACGGCGGTCACCGCGGTGGCGTTGCCGCTGGTCGCGATCGGGGCGCTGCACGCGAGCACGTTCGCGGTCGCCGCGCTGGAGGCGGCGGTGTGGCTGCCGTGGCTGCTGATCGGCCTGCTCGCCGGGCGTGGGTGGACCGCCTGCCGCCGCGCAAGGTGCTGGTGATCGGCAATCTGACGGCGTTGGCACTGCTCGCGAGCGTCCCGGTCGCGGCGTGGGCGGGCGTGCTGAGCTTGGCCCAGTTGCTCGTGGTGGCTCTGCTGCTGGGCGTCGCCTCGATGTTCTCGCAGACGGCGTACCAGGTGTTCCTGCCCTCGGTCGTCCCGGCCGAGGACCTGGCGCGGGCGAATTCGAGGGTCCAGGGCAGCGCGTCCGTCGCGCTGATCGCCGGGCCGGGCGCGGGCGGACTGCTCGTGCAACTGCTGGGCGCGGTGAACGCCCTGATCGCCGACGTCGCGAGTTTCGCGGCGTGCGCGCTCTGCCTGCTCGGCGTGCGGACTCCGGACAGCGCACCCGCGCGGCCGGAAAACCGGAACCTGTCGCGGGAGATCCGCACCGGGCTGCGGTTCGTCGCGCGGGACCCGTTCCTGCGCGGGCTGACCCTCTACAGCGCCGCCGGGAACATGGTCGACGGCGCGCGCGAGGCGATCCTGATCGTGTTCCTGGTGCGGACAGTGGGTGTCGACCCGGCCGGGGTGGGCGTGCTGATCGCCTCGATGGGGGCGGGCGGCGTGCTCGGCGCGTTCCTGTCGAGCCGGATCGCGAACCGGCTCGGTACGGCACGGGCGATCCTGCTCGCCGAACTGTGCGCGATTCCCTTCGTCCTGCTCATCCCGCTGACCACGGCCGGGGCCGGGCTGGCGTACTTCGTGGCAGGCAGGCTGGTGGTGAGCGCCGGGGTCACGGTGTCCAATGTGGTCATCGGCAGCTTCCGCCAGAGCTACTGCCCGCGGGAACTGCTCGGCCGGGTCGTCGCCGCGGGCCGGTTTCTCGCCTTCGGTGCGATCCCGATCGGCGCGGTGCTCGGCGGCGCGCTCGGGACCGGGCTCGGCGTCCGCGAGACTATGTGGATCCTCGCCTGCGCCCAGATTCTCTGCGTCGGGATCCTGCTGGCTGGTCCGCTCAGGAAAGTGCGCGAGCTCCCGGTCCGCTGCGAAACCGTGACTGCTCTGGATGGATGAACTACGTTCGGAATTCCGGCGTGGAGTCCTACCGTTTGAACCATGCCACTGACGCTGATCAAAGGAACGTTCCAGCTCGTCGGCGCTTCACCGGATGGTGATTCGGTGCGTTTCTATCCCGACGACCCGATGGCCACGGCGAAAGCGGGGCTCAAGGTCCGGCTCAATTCCCGGGGCGGTATGCAATTGCGGCTCGACGCGATCGACGCGCTGGAGACGCACTACCGGGCGGGCGCGATGTGGCACCAGCCCGTCGAGTTCGGTTCCGGCGCGGCCGCGAAACTGCTGACACACCTGGGTTTCAAGAAAGTCGAGCGGAACGACAAGGGCATCGTCACCTCGGCGACGCCGGAGCAGGTCCCCGGCCACATCCTCACCCGGTTCGCCGACAAGTACGGCCGCGCGGTGGCCTTCGCGCACGCCGGTCAACGGCCGGGGCGTTCGGTGGACGGCGCCCAGGTGCGCGTGGACGTCAAGGCACTCAAGACTTCCGCGAACTACAAGCTCGTCGCCGAAGGGCTCGCGTATCCGACGTTCTACTCGCTGCTTTATCCCGACCTGCGCCAGGCACTCGCCGACGCGGCGGTGGCCGCGCGCACAGCGGGCTCCGGACTGTGGGCGCAGGACGTGACGAACAAGGGATTCCGGCTGAAGTCCCGCAAACAACTCAGCGAGGAACTGGTGATCCTGCCGAAGCTGTTCCGCCGCTTGGCCGACTATCTCGCGCTGGACGAGAGCGGCGGCGTTTCGCTGACCGGTTTCGCGCACTACCTCGACACCCGCGATGACCGGCTGTTCACCGTCCCGGATGGACACTCGACGGAGTTCGCGACGCTGGTGACCGTGCAGCGGCAGACGATCACGCTTACCGTGGAACCCGAACGGATCGTCTTCGCCGAAGGGTGACCGCGTGACTTCGAGACCACGGCTGAGCCTGTCGGGCATCGTGCTCGACACCCCCGACACGCACACGCTCGCGGACTTCTACCACCGCCTGCTCGGCTGGGCGGTCAAGACCGACGAGCCCGGCTGGGCGAAACTCACCGCGCCCGAGGGCGGCGCGGGCCTGTCGTTCCAGCACGAACAGGCATACGTCCGGCCGGTGTGGCCCGCCGGGCCCGGCGACCCGCGGGTGCAGGTCCACCTCGACATCCTGGTCGACGACCTGGACACGGCAGGGGCGCACGCGATCGCCCAGGGCGCGGCGCTGGCGGACCACCAGCCGCAGGACGGCGTCCGGGTCTACTTCGACCCGGACGGCCACCCCTTCTGCCTCTTCGTTTCGTAGTGCGTCAGGCGAAAGCGTCGACGCCGGTGAGCTCGGCCGACAGCGTCCACAGCCGCGCGGCGCTCGCGGGATCGATGGCGTAGTCACGCACGCGAGTCAACTCTCCCGCGTCCGCGGGAGCGGGCTCGGCGATGTCGCAGTCTTCGCAGTAGACACCGCCCAGACCGTCGAGCCGCGGCGAAGTCACGGCCCAGACCGCGGTCGACGCACCCTGTTCCGGCGTCTTGAACGCGGGGTTCAGGGCCTGGCCATCGGCGTCGATCCAACCGGCGTCGACCATTTCCTGCTGGGGCAGATGCCGCTGCAGCGGGGTCAGGATTCCACCGGGATGCAGCGAAAACGCCCGCACACCAACATTTTTCCCCAGCGCGTCGAGCTGGACGGCGAACAGCGCGTTGGCCGTTTTGGCCTGCCCATAGGCCTGCCACTTGTCATAACCCCGCTCCCACTGCACGTCATCCCAGCGGATATCGGCGAAGTGATGGCCGGACGACGACAGCGCGGCGACGCGAGCGCCACCCCGCGCGATCGCGGGCCAGAGCCGGTTGACGAGCGCGAAATGACCGAGATGATTGGTCGCGAACTGCGCCTCCCAACCCGGCCCGACGCGCGTTTCCGGGCAGGCCATGATCCCCGCGTTGTTGATCACGAAATCGATGTCGCGCCCGAACGCGAGAAACCGCTCGGCGAAGTCACGGACACTCTCGAGGTCCGCCAGGTCGAGCTCATCGACCTCGACGCGCTCGATCCCGTCCACCGCCTCCAGCGCGGCCGCCCGGCGCCGCGCGGGCACGACGACGTGAGCACCGGCCTTCGCGAGCGCGCGGGTGGTCTCAAGCCCGATGCCCGAGTAGCCACCGGTGACAATGGCGAGCTTGCCGGACAGGTCGATCCCGCGCAGCACTTCGTCCGCGCTGGACTTCGCGCCGAATCCGGACCCGATCTTGTGCTGAGGCGTAGTCATGCCCCGAATGCTACGAACTGGAGCGCACTCCAGGTCAAGTTGACCTCCACCACGGTGGAGGGTGCACCCTCCCGTCCATGGGCACCTCGGACTTCGACCTCTTCAGCTTTCTCGACGAGCCGGGCCGCCCGGCAAGCCTCGCAACGGTCACCACGAGCGGGAAACCGGCGCTGGGCATGATGTGGTTCGCGTTCGAGGACGGGCGTTTCTGGTTCCACACCCCCGATCAGGCGGGCCGCCCGGTACCGTTCCTGAACGCCGCGCGCGCCGGGCGCGACGTCGCGGCGATGGTGGCCACGTTCGACCCGCCGGACGTCCGGCAGGTGCGCGTCACCGGCCCGGCCCGGATCGAATACCGCGATGTGGCCAGGATCGAGCGGATCTACCATCGGTACGTCCCCACTTGGACGCCGGAGTGGGCAGCACAGACGACCAGCGAGGAACTACACCTCTGGTCCCTCTCACCCGAGCGCGGCATGGCCGTCACCTTTCCCGGCCTCGAGAACCGCCCGTCGTACCGCTGGTCCACCGCCGCCGACCTGCTAGCCCACTGAACCGACGCGGACGCGAGCAGTACCCCTGAAGACCACCTTCACGGCGTCTAAACGCCGTGCCAGGACCTAAGCGAGGGCCGCCCAGGCAGGCTATCCGTCCACAAAGGACGAACTTGCCGCACGGTAGTCCGTTTGATTCCGACT
>NZ_JAYMZS010000079.1:0-44702 GCF_035828755.1 Amycolatopsis sp. H20-H5
AACGAGTCTGGGCCGGCCTCAAACACCACATCGCCAACACCGCACCCGCCACCATGGCCGACCGCATCCGCCAAACCCACGCCCACTTTCAACACCGGACCACCACCCAGATGCTCACCACAGCCGCACCCTGGACCTCACCCTGGCTACCCAACAATTACGGACAACACTTCTGGCCACATGCTTAGCCGAGCTCCTTGCGGAACTGGACGGCCCGCGCGGTGAAGCCCATCCGCTGCTCGTAGAACGGCATCGAGGTGTGGTTGTTGAGCTCGGTGTCCAGCAGCACGACCTCGGCCCCCTGAGTGCGGCCCCACTGTTCGGCGGCCAGCATCAGCGCGGTGCCGACCCCGCCGCGCCGGTCGGCGTCCCGGACGCCGAGCGCGTTGATGACCAGCCGTCGCCGGGAGAAATCGGCCTGGATCTGCCGCTCGGCGGCCGCCATCGGCTGCTGGAGGGTCGCGGCCAGCTGGCCGGCGATCTCGCCGTCGGCGACCGCGACCAACTGGAGCCACTGGTCGTCGTCCCGCAGTTTCGCGTTGAGCGTCTCGAACCAGTCGGCCAGGCCTTCGGACCCGGGCACCCGGTAGGTGTCCGGGTTGATCCCGGCGAAGAACCGGCCGAGGTCCTGCCACACCAGGGCACAGCCCGGCCCGTCACCCGGCCGGGTGCCCCTGATCTCGATCTCGCTCATCCCATCACTGTGCCAGCCACAAAGGTGCCGGCCACAAAAGCCACCAGAACTAGGGCAGCCGCTGCCCGAAGAACAGCGCCGCACCGGCGCCGATCATCAGCACCAGCGTGCCGACGACGACCCAGGGCTTGCTCGCGTCGGCGTCCTTGAGCTCGTAGCCGATCTGCTCGCCGAGGTCGTCGTAGACCTTCTTCAGCTCGTCGGCGGTCGCCGCCTTGTAGAAGTCGCCGCCGGACAGGCTCGCGATCTCCCGCAACGACTCGTCGTCGACCTTGACGTCCTGCGGCTTGCCCTCGATGTCCACGCTGCCGTGCAGGGTGCCGAAGGAGATCGACGAGATGGGCACCTGCGCCTGCTTCGCCGCCTGAGCCGCGGTGTACGCGCCTCGCGGGGCGAACAGGTCGTCCGGGACGGTCTGCTTGCCGTCGCTCATCAGCACGATGCGCGCCGGTGGCGGGCCGTCGGCGCCGCCCACGATCGACGAGAAGCTCTCGATCGACTGCAGAGCCGCGAAAATGCCCTCGCCGGTGGCGGTGGACTGGGCCAGCTTCAGGTTGTCGATGCCGTTGACCACGCCCTTGCGGTCGGTGGTCGGCGCGACCAGCACGGTCGCGGTACCGGCGAACGAGATCAGTCCGAGGTTGACGCCAGGCGTCATGTTCTGGGCGAACGAGCGGGCCGCCTGCTGGGCGGCTTTGAGCCGGTTCGGGGCGACGTCGGTGGCCTCCATCGACAGCGAAACGTCGATCACCAGCATCACGGTCGCGCGGTTGCGCGGCACCTTCTGCTCGGCAGTCGGCCCGGCCAGCGCGATGGTCAGCACCAACATGGCCAGCACCACCAGCACCGCGGGCAGGTGCCGGATCCAGCCCTGGGACTTCGGCGCGATCTTGTCGAGCAGCTCGAGGTTGGCGAAGCGCATCGTGCGCTTGCGGCGGACCCGCTGCGAGATGACGTACCCCGCGGCCACCGCGGCGACCGCGAGCAGCAGCAGGAACCACCACGGGGAGGCGAAACCGGACAGGCTCACGCCGCTCCCCCCGACCAGCGCCGCTTACGGGCCACCACGAACCGGACCATGTCGGCGATCCAGTCGGAGTCGGTCCGCAACGTCAGGTGCGCGGCGCCCGCCCGCCTGAGCGCGGCCGCGACTTCCTCGCGGTGCGCGTCCGCCGCGGCGCCGAACTCCTTGCGCAGCAAGGCCGAAGCATGCACTTCGCGCTGTTTCCCTGTCTCCGGGTCGGCCAGCACGACGGTCCCCACCTCGGGCAGGTCCACGTCACGCGGGTCGACGATTTCGATGGCGATCAGATCGTGGCGCCCACCGAGCGCCCGCAGCGGCCGCTGCCATTCGGTGCCACCGAGGAAGTCGGAGACCACCACGGCCAGCCCACGCCGTCGCGGCGGCCTGCGCAGCTGCTCCAGCGAAGCGGCGAGGTCACCCCGGACGCCCATTTCGGCACGCGGCGTCTCCGCGATCTTGCGGACCAGGCCGCGCGCGTGCGGCAACCCGCCACGGGCCGGGAACCGGGTGGTCGCCGCGCCGTTCGACACGACCGCACCGATCCGGTTCCCGCCGCCGCCGGTCAGGTGCGCGACGGCCGCGACCGAGCACACGACCAGGTCGCGCTTCTCGCACAGCGCGGTCCCGAAGTCCAGGCTCGCCGACAGGTCGGCGACCACCCAGGTCTCCAGCTCGCGGTCCGCGACGGTCTCCCGGATGTGCGGGTTCGTCGTGCGCGCGGTGACCGCCCAGTCCATCCGGCGGACGTCGTCACCCGGCTGGTAAGGCCGCGCCTCACCGGGCTCCGAACCGGGCCCTGGCACCAGCCCGAGGTGATTGCCCTGCAGGAGTCCGTCGAGCCTGCGCCGCACGTCGAGCTCCAGCGTGCGCAGCCCGGCCTCCAGCCGGTCGCCGCGCAACACCGGCGGCGCCCACGAAGGACGTTCGCCCTTCTCGTTCTTCACGGTTTTTCCCTACCTGACAGGTGCGCCCGCGGGGATGACCTGGCTGCCGGGGGCGCCCCCCTGCGGCCGGGCAGACACCTGCGGCAACGGCACGGTCTGCAGGACGCGGGTGATGATGTGCTCGACCGGCACGGCGTCGGCGAGCGCGTCGTAGGACAGCACGAGCCGGTGGCGCAGCACGTCGGGCACGACGTCGACGACGTCCTGCGGGAGCACGTAGTCCCGGCCGCGCACCAGCGCGAGCGCACGCGAAGCGGCGACGATGCCGAGGCTCGCACGCGGCGAAGCGCCGTAGGACACCCAGCCCGCGACGTCGGCGAGGCCGTGCTCCCCCGGCGTCCGGGTGGTGAGCACGAGCCGGACCACGTAGTCGACGAGCGCGTGGTGCACGAACACCTGCGAGGCGACGTCCTGCAGGCGGACGAGCTCGGCCGGGCTGAGCACCTCCTGCGGCTCCGGCGGCTTCACGCCCATGCGGTAGATGATCTCGCGCTCTTCCTCGGCCGTCGGGTACTCGACGAGGATCTTGAACAGGAACCGGTCGCGCTGCGCCTCGGGCAGCGGGTAGACGCCCTCGTTCTCGATCGGGTTCTGGGTGGCGAGCACCAGGAACGGATCGGGCATCGGGAAGGTCTTGCCGCCGATCGTCACGTGCCGCTCGGCCATCACCTCGAGCATCGCCGACTGCACCTTGGCCGGCGCGCGGTTGATCTCGTCGGCAAGCACGAAGTTGGCCACGACCGGGCCCAGTTCGACGTCGAAGCGCTCGGCGCCCTGGCGGTAGATCCGGGTGCCGAGGATGTCGGCGGGCACGAGGTCCGGGGTGAACTGGACGCGGGAGAACGAGCCCCCGACGACCCGCGCGAAGGTCTCGACCGCGAGCGTCTTGGCGACGCCGGGCACGCCTTCGAGCAGCAGGTGTCCCTTGGCGAGCAGGCCGACGAGCACGCGCTCCACCAGCCTGTCCTGGCCGACGATGATGCGCTTGACCTCGAACACGGTCCGTTCCAGCAGCTGGGCGTCCCGCGCTGGCGTTCCGGGCTGCTGGCCGCCCGCACCCTCGGCGTAGCCGGGCTCGGTCACTCCTGCCTCCTGATTTGTTCTCCGCCCCCATGGCGGTGTGCCGCGGGCACCCGGTGATCTCGCGTGCGGTGCGAACCGTACTGCTTCACGCGGCACGACTGTTCGCGACGGTAGCCAACCGGATCAGCGGTATGACGGCTGTGAAGGGCCTTCCAGCGGGAACGTTAGGAATGCCGGTCGAGGTCCTCGGGCGTGTCGACGTCGGCGCTTTCCCCCGGCTCGGCGGGCACGTCCACGATCTCCAGCGCACCGAGCGTCCGCCGCAGCGAAGCGTTCTCGACGACGTCGGGAAGGGCGTCACGCAGGGCCGAAACCCGCCAGGCGCCGAGAAGCCACTGCCGGTGTCCCGCTTCGTCGAGAAGGACCGCGCCCGCGGCCTCGCCGACGGCGGCCAGCACTTTGTCCACAGTGGACCGGCGCACGCCGGGGAGGTCGGCGGCCAGCAGCGCCACGAGCTCCACGTGTGCGGGCAGTGCGGCGAGTCCCGCCGCCAGCGCGGCCACCGGCCCCGCGCCCACGACGTCCTCACGAGCCCAGACCACGCCGTCGAATCCCGGCCGGGACGGGCCCACGACGATCACCGGGTCGGCCTCGGACAGTGCGGCCAATGCCCTGGCCAGCAAGGACATCCCGCCGACCTCGAGCGCGGGCTTGTCCACTCCGGACAGTCGGCGGGCGGCACCGCCCGCCAGCACGATCCCGGCGTGCCGCACTAGCCGATCAGCCGGGTCGCATACGGCATGATGCCGCCGTAGCGGACCGAGGACACCCGCACGGTCGACCCGGACTGCGGCGCCTCCACCATCTGGCCGCCGCCGAGGTAGAGCGCCACGTGGTGGATACCGCCCGAGCCACCCCAGAAGAGCATGTCGCCGCGGCGCATCTGCGAGAGCGGGACCTGCCTGCCGGACGAGTACTGGTAGCCGCTGTAGTGCGACAGCGACCGCACGCCCGCGAAGGCGTAGATCATCAGGCCGGAACAGTCGAACCCGATCTTGTTGTAGTCGCCGTAACGGTCCGCCACGCCGCCGTCGCGGATGCCGCGGCTGGGTCCGCTGCCGTTGCCGCCGCCCCACGCGTAGGGCAGGCCGAGCTTGGACAGCGCCCTGGCGACCACGGCCTCGACGCTCGCACCGGCGGGGGCCGACGGGCCGGGACGCGACGACGCCGGGGGCGCGTTGTTCCTCGCGGGCCTGGCGGCCGCGGCGAGCGCCGCCTGCCGAGCCTGCTCCTCTTCCTCCCGCTGCTTCTGGGCGACCCAGTCCCGGTACCGCTGCCGCTGCCCCTGGAGCCCATTGACCTTCGACTGCGCGGCGTAGAGCTGCTGCTCGACGGAGGTCTTGTCCGCTTCGAGCTGGGTGTTCTGCACGGCCTGAGTGTTCTGCGCCTGCTGGGCCTCGCCCCGGGCGCCGTCGGCGCTCACCTTGGCGCGCTCGGCCACGGCCTGCTTCTGCTGGGAGACGTCCAGCGCCTGGCGCGCGGCGGCGTCCTTGTTGGCCTTGTCCGTCTGGGCCCGCTTCATCGCGTCGAGCGCGTTCAGCTGGTTGCCGCCGACGGCGTTGAGCAGCTGCGCGCGGGCGAGCAGGTCCTGCGGGCTGCTGGAGCCGACGAAGGCCGACACCGAGCCGATGGTGCTGCCCTGCTGGTAACTCCCGGCGACGAACTTGTCGACGTCGGCCCGGAGCCGCTCGATCGCACCGGCCGCGGCGTCGGACTCGGACCGCGCGTCCTTCGCCGCCTGCTGGGCCTGCGAAGCGTCGTCCTGGGCGGACTGCATGTCCACCAGCGCCTTGTTCGCCTGCTCCATCTTCAGCTCGACGTCGTCCTGCAGCTGCGCGAGCCGCTGGTCCGCCTGGGCCAGCTGGTTCGTCAGCTTGCCGACCTCGCCCGCCTTCGAGTTCGCGGCGGCCTTGCTGGAGTCGAGATCGGAGTCGCTCGGGTTCGGCGGAGGCGGCGGCACGGCCAGGCCCGTCCCCGCGGTGCCGAGCAACACGGCCAGCCCGAAGGCGCCGACGGTCAGCCAGCGACGGACTCCGCCACGGCGTTCCCGCTGGTCATCCAGGCTGCTCGACACGGATTCACCTCCAGATAGCGATTACCAGGGCACTGTGCCACTGCAGTCACATGATTACCAGAAGCAACACCAGAAACTTACGCACCGTAGGCACCATTTCCCCTTTACGGGTGACCCACGAAAGCTTGATCGTCTTCCCGGCGTAGCGGCCGGAGTGGCGCAGAACCCAGGCTCACCCCGCGTGTTGCCCTTGCCCTTAAAAAAGGACACGCGTACTGTTTGGAAGGACGGACGAGGTGTGCCATCCCGCATCCGCACTTACGGTGGGGGTACGCCAGACTCCTCCGGATCGACCCGAACGATCCGGATGACCACACCGAACTGACCCGGGACCACCGCTCGCGAGCATGAGTCCATGCCACTGGAGTTAGACGTGACTGCACCTGCCAGCAAGGACAGCTTCGGCGCCAAAGACACGCTGAAGGTGGGCGACGCCTCGTACGAGGTGTTCCGCCTGAACAAGGTCGAGGGCTCCCAGCGCCTTCCCTACAGCCTCAAGATCCTGCTCGAGAACCTGCTGCGGACCGAGGACGGCGCGAACATCACCGCCGACCACATCCGCGCACTCGGCAACTGGGATCCGAAGGCCGACCCGTCGATCGAGATCCAGTTCACGCCCGCCCGCGTGATCATGCAGGACTTCACCGGCGTCCCCTGCGTCGTCGACCTCGCCACCATGCGCGAGGCCGTCACCGACCTCGGCGGCGACCCGGACAAGGTCAACCCGCTCGCGCCCGCCGAGCTGGTCATCGACCACTCGGTGATCATCGACGTCTTCGGCACCCCCGACGCTTTCGAGCGCAACGTCGAGATCGAGTACGAGCGCAACCGTGAGCGCTACCAGTTCCTGCGCTGGGGCCAGGGCGCCTTCGACGAGTTCAAGGTCGTCCCGCCGGGCACCGGCATCGTCCACCAGGTCAACATCGAGCACCTCGCGCGCACGGTGATGGCCCGCAACGGACAGGCGTACCCCGACTCCTGCGTCGGCACCGACTCGCACACCACCATGGTCAACGGCCTCGGCGTGCTGGGCTGGGGCGTCGGCGGCATCGAGGCCGAGGCCGCGATGCTCGGCCAGCCGGTCTCCATGCTCATCCCGCGCGTCGTCGGCTTCAAGCTGACCGGCGAGATCCCGGTCGGCGTGACCGCCACCGACGTCGTGCTCACCATCACCGAGATGCTGCGCCGCCACGGTGTGGTCTCGAAGTTCGTCGAGTTCTACGGCGAGGGTGTCGGCGCGGTGCCACTGGCCAACCGCGCCACCATCGGCAACATGAGCCCCGAGTTCGGCTCGACCGCCGCGATCTTCCCGATCGACGAAGAGACCATGCGCTACCTCAAGCTCACGGGCCGCTCGCCCGAGCAGGTCGCGCTGGTCGAGGCCTACGCAAAAGAACAAGGGCTCTGGCACTCGTCTGACTCCAATCCGTCCCACGAGCCGGAGTTCTCCGAGTACATCGAGCTGGACCTTTCGACGGTCGTCCCGTCGATCGCCGGTCCGAAGCGCCCGCAGGACCGCATCGAGCTGACCGACGCGAAGTCGGCGTTCCGCAAGTCGGTGCACGACTACGTCGAGGGCGAGGACCTCACCCCGCACACGAAGGTCGACGAGGCCTCCGAGGAGTCCTTCCCGGCCAGTGACGCGCCTTCGCTCTCGTTCGCCGAGGACGACGCGGTGCCGGTCCTGCAGTCCGCCGCCAACGGCGCGACTGGCCGCCCGACCAACCCGGTCACGGTGACGACCTCGGACCGCGGCGAGTTCGTGCTCGACCACGGCGCCGTGGTGATCGCCTCGATCACCTCCTGCACCAACACCTCGAACCCGTCGGTCATGCTGGGCGCGGCACTGCTCGCGCGCAACGCGGTCGACAAGGGCCTCGCGGTCAAGCCGTGGGTGAAGACCTCGATGGCGCCGGGTTCGCAGGTCGTCACCGACTACTACAACAAGGCCGGTCTCTGGCCGTACCTGGAGAAGCTGGGCTACCACCTGGTCGGCTACGGCTGCACCACCTGTATCGGTAACTCCGGCCCGCTGTCGGACGAGATCTCCGCCGCGATCCAGGAGAACGACCTCACGGCCGTCTCCGTGCTTTCGGGCAACCGGAACTTCGAAGGCCGCATCAACCCCGACGTCAAGATGAACTACCTGGCCTCGCCGCCGCTGGTCATCGCGTACGCGCTCGCCGGGACGATGGACTTCGACTTCGAGCACCAGCCCCTTGGCCAGGACACGAACGGCGAAGACGTCTTCCTGAAGGACATCTGGCCCGGTCCGCAGGAGATCCAGGACACGATCGACTCCTCGATCACCCAGGAGATGTTCACCAAGGACTACGCCGACGTGTTCGACGGCGGCGACCGCTGGAAGGCGCTCCCCACCCCCGAGGGCAAGACCTTCGCATGGGACGCCGAGTCCACCTACGTGCGGAAGCCCCCGTACTTCGACGGCATGAAGCCGGAGCCGTCACCGGTCACCGACATCTCCGGCGCGCGCGTGCTGGCGAAGCTCGGCGACTCGGTCACCACCGACCACATCTCCCCCGCCGGGGCGATCAAGCCGGGCACCCCGGCTGCCGAGTACCTGGTCGGGCACGGCATCGACCGCAAGGACTTCAACTCGTACGGCTCCCGGCGCGGGAACCACGAGGTGATGATCCGCGGCACCTTCGCGAACATCCGGCTGCGCAACCAGCTGCTGGACGACGTGCAGGGCGGCTACACCCGCGACTTCACCCAGGACGACGCCCCGCAGTCGTTCATCTACGACGCGGCCCAAAACTATGCTGCGGCTGGCACTCCCCTGGTCGTGCTGGGCGGCAAGGAGTACGGCTCGGGTTCGTCGCGTGACTGGGCCGCGAAGGGCACTTCGCTGCTCGGCGTGCGCGCGGTCATCACGGAGTCGTTCGAGCGGATCCACCGGTCCAACCTGATCGGCATGGGCGTCATCCCGCTGCAGTTCCCGGCGGGCGAGTCGGCGTCTTCGCTGAAGCTGGACGGCACCGAGACGTTCGACATCGCGGGCATCACCAAGCTGAACGACGGCGAGACGCCGCGCACGGTGAAGGTGACCGCCACGAAGTCCGACGGGTCCACTGTGGAGTTCGACGCGGACGTCCGCATCGACACCCCTGGCGAGGCGGACTACTACCGCAATGGCGGCATCCTGCAGTACGTGCTACGCAAGATGACCAAGGCGTAAGGCTTCGGGGGCAAGCCCCTGAAGTGTCATGAAAGGGTCTTTCAGGGCATTTTTCGTCCTGAAAGACCCTTTCATGACACATCCGATGGATCAGGACGGCTCCTCGTCAGTAGGAGCAGGTCAACGTGAAGTCGTCGAGCCGGAGCCACTCACCGTCGTAGCCGCGGCCCGAGTCGTAGAGCCGGAACCGCACCATGACCGTCTGGTACCCGTACAACACGAACTGGTTCGACTGCACCGCTTGATAGCCGGTGAAGCTCAGGCCGCGGATGGACGAGGTCAGCAGGGTGCCCGCCGAGTTGTACACGTAGACCTCGATCGCGGTGGTGCGGTTGTTGAGCGGGTTGGCGTAGACCTGGGCCACGCAGTCGCTCCTGCCGCCGGACCCGGTGGGCACCCTGATCTCCTCGGTGGCGGCGGAAGCCAAGCTGTACCCCGAATGCAGCCAGCCGTTGTTCCGGGCGCTCCGCGCGTTGCCGAGGCCGAAGTCGAACCCGGCCTCGCCACTGCCGGTGCGCGTGATCGCCCACGCGGCACCCGGATTGTCCTCGAAACCGTCCTGGTACTGGCGGAGCCCGGCATGGGCCACGCCCGCACCGGCGATCACCAGTCCTGCCGCGGCGGCCACGGCCGCGAGCGCCCGGCCACATCGTCCGAACATCTTCATGATTCCTCCCCGGAAATCGGTTCGGCACAGCAAACCGGAACCGGGGTGGCGCGGGCACGGCCGAACGGCCGTGTCATCGACGCTGCCGACGCGCGCCAATATCTGCCCGAAAGGGCGCTTTACCTTGTCCGACAAAGGAAAGCGGCCCAGCCCGTGCTGGCATCGGTAGACTGGGAGGACAGGGGAGGCCGGATGACCACGGGCACGATCGCGATCGACAACGGCGAGCTGAGCTACGAGATCCGCGGCGCGGGCAGCCCGGTGATCCTGCTCCACGCCGGCGCGCTCAACGGCGGCATGTGGGACCACGAAATGGACTGGCTCTCCGAGCGCAATTCGGTGGTGCGGTACGACGCTCGCGGTTACGGCGCGTCCTCCGAGCCGTCCGGGCCGTTCACCATGCGCCACGATCTCCGGGAACTGCTCGACGCGTTGGACTTCCCGAAGGCGACGCTCGTCGGACTGTCGATGGGCAGCCGCACCTCGATCGACTTCGCACTGACGTATCCGGAGCGCGTCGAAGCGCTTTTCCTGTGCTCACCCGGGATCAGCGGGATGACCTTCCGCGATCCTGGCATCCTGGCATCCTGGCGCTGGAGAAGGAACTCTCCGAAGCAGCCGCCGCCGGGGACGGCGCGCGAAGTCTCGAATGCTTCCTGCGCATGTGGGTCGACGGCCCGAACCGCACCCCGGGCCAGGTCGACCCGGAGACCCGTTCGCTGTGCGCGCGACTGCTGGCCGACACCTACTCGCGGCACACCATGGCGGGCCAGCGCCTCGTCACCGAACTCGACGGGGTGAACCGGGCCGCCGAGCTGACCGCCAGGATCCTGGCGGTCGTCGGCGAGCCGGACTCGTCGGACATCCACGCCGTGGCGGACCTGCTGGCCAGCCAGGCGGCGGACGCGACCAAGGTCGTTGTGCCCGGTGCCGGGCACAACGTGAACCTCGAACGCCCCGAGGAGTTCCGGCAGCTGCTCACCGAGTTCCTGGCGGGCCAGTAGCGCTCGCGGGTGTCATGAAAGGGTCTTTCAGGGCATTTTTCGTCCTCAAAGGCCCCTTCATGACACCCGCGGGTCAGGCACCGACCAACGCCTCCCAGCGCACGCTGGTGACCGAGGGCTCCAGCGAGAGGCGGGAGACCGCGGACTCCATCTGCGCGTCGTCGCGCTGGTCGCCGATCAGTTCGGCGCGCACCTCGACCGCGTGCGCCTCCGGGCGGTCCGTGCTCTGCACCGACAGCAGCCGGAAGTCGGTGCGGGTCAACGACTGCACGAGCAACGCGCGGATGTGCGCCTCGGCGTCGCCGGTGGTCACCGCCTGGAAGGCGTAGCGGGTTGGCGTCTCGTCACCGGTGTCCGGACGGCGGTCGACCACCCGGCCGAGTGCCCGCAGCGCGACGTTGACGCCGACGACGACCGCTGTCCCGGCGAGGGCGACCTGGTACAGCCCGGTGCCCGCGAGCGAGCCGACCGCGGCCGAGCACCAAAGCGTCGCGGCGGTGTTGAGCCCGCGGACGTTGAGGCCGTCCCGCAGGATGACCCCGGCGCCGAGAAACCCGATGCCCGACACGATCTGGGCGGCCACCCGGGTCGGGTCGGCGTGGGAGCTGCCCGACAGCCCGCCGAACCCGTGCGCCGACAGCAGGACGAACAGCGTGGCGCCGACGGCGACCAGCGCGTTGGTGCGCAGCCCGGCCATCCTGGCCCGGTACTGACGCTCGAAGCCGATGACCGCGCCCAGCCCGACGCCCGTGCCGACCCGCAGCAGCATTTCGAAGGTGTTCATGATTCCGGCTCTTTTCCGGCGTGCCAACACAAAGCCAGACAGAAGGTGGGACCGGAAGAACCGCGCGGAAGGTCAGCGCGTGCGGGGCGCGAAGGTGACGGCGCCCAGAATACGTCCGGTCGTCTCAATACTGTCTTCCGGCATGTGCCGCTCACCTCGCTTTCGTGCTCGTGACCGTTTGATCAACCCGGTGAGCTTAACCCGGACGGGCCGGTCTGCCGCTGTGATGATCACCTCGCCGGTTCGCGCCACATCGTCAGCGTGCTGAGGCTGTCGTCGATCTTGACCTCGCCGATGACTTCGAAACCGAAGCGCGCGTAGTAGGGCACGTGCGACTGTTTGCATTCCAGGTAGGCGGGTAGGCCGTCGATGTCGCACTGCTCGAGCCTCGCACGCAGCAACGCCGTCCCGGCGCCCCGCGACTGCCACTCCGGATCGGCGCCGAGGTGGAACAGGTACCAGTGCGACTCCTCCGGGCGAGCCTTCTCCAGTGCCTCGCCGAGTGCGGCGAGCTTGGGCAACCGGCTCCCCACGGCACGCAGCATCCCCGGGAGCGCGCGTGCGGTCCGCACCGGCCCGGCCCGTACCGCTCCCGGCCGGTCCCAGACCGCCGCGCCGATGACCTCCCCGTCGGCGACCGCCACCTCGACGATGCCAAGCCCGGGGTGCAGGCGCCAGACGAAAGTACCCAGCAGCAACGGAAGCCGCCGCGCCCGGAGTCCGGTTCCGGGGTACAGCCACTCGTAGACCGGCTCGACCTGGAACGCCCGGCCCAGCACCTCCGCGACCCGCCGCCGGTCACTCCTGCTGGCGGTGCGGACGACGACATCCCGCTTCGGCCCGGCCATGTCAGCCCACCTTCCCGGTGACCCGCGCCCAGTGCCGCAGGAGGTGGGGCACCAGGTCTTCCGGCCGCTCGTCGGGGAAGAACAGCTTCGCGCCGTCGATCTCGACCACCTCCAGCACCCCGGGAATGGTGTCACGCAACCAATACGCCCAGCTCACCGCGAAGTTCGGGTCGTCGGTCCCCCACACCACGAGCGTGGGCACGGTGAGTTCCTTGAGTCGCGGCTCGATCGCGACCAGGTCCGCGGCGTCGAGTGACAGGACCAGTCGTTCGAACTGCCGCGCGGCCGTCGCGGTGCCGAACACCGGCTCGACGTAAGCGCGCAGCACCTCGTCGGGAACCAGGTCCGGACGCTCGAAGCCGAGGCCGAGCACGCCCGCGCGGGCCTGCCCGAGATCGGCGGCGAGCCGGGTGGACACCCTGGCCAGCAACCCGCGCTCGGCCAGTTCGACGATCGGCCGGAACGCCTCCGGCGGCAGGTTCGTGTGGGTGTCGCAGTTGGTGAGCGTGAAGGTCCGCAGCCGCTCGGCGTGCCGCACGGCGAAGACCTGCGCGACCGCGCCACCGGTGTCGTTGGCGACCAGGTCGAACTCGTCGAGCCCGAGCGCGGCGCGGAAGTCCTCGAGGACGTCCGCCAGCCCGCCGAGGGTGAAGTCCTGCTGCGCGGCGGCCGGGGACCGGCCGTGCAGCGGCAGGTCGAGCGCCAGGCAGCGCCGCTGCGCCCCGCAGGCTCCGAGCACGTGGCGCCACAGATAGGCGTTCGTGCCGATGCCGTGCACGAACAGCGCGACCGGACCGGTGCCGACGTCGAGGTAGCTGAGTTCGCCGGAGCGCGTCGACACGCTGCCGCGGTGTCGTTCCAGGGTCCGCAGGTCCATGGGTAGAGTGCCTCCAGCAGTAGACCGACTGACGGTCTAGTATCAACAGACCGACAGTCGGTTTGTCAACCACGGAGGGAACGACTGAGGGTGCGGACCAAGAGCGACCGTGGCCAGGTGACCCGCGAGAAGCTGATCGCCGTCGCCACCGGGCTGTTCACCGAGCCCGGTTACGACGACACCTCGATCGAGGCCGTCCTGCGGGAGTCCGGGGTGAGCAGAGGTGCGCTGTACCACCACTTCGCGGGCAAGGACGCCCTGTTCGCCGCCGTGGTCGACACCGTCTACGACCGGGTGGACGAGCACCTGGCGACAGCGGTCCATGGCCTGACCGAACCGGCCGCGGCGTTGCGGGAGGGCTGCTTGGCCTGGATCCGGTTCACCACCGACCCAGTGGTGCGGCGCGTGCTCCTCATCGACGCGCCGGCCGTGCTCGGCTGGCAACGGTGGCGGGAACTCGACGAACAGCGCACGCTCGGGCTGATCAAGGTCGCGTTCCGCGGCGCCGTGGCCGACGGCCTGGTCGAGAAGGCTCAGGCGAGCTTCTTCGCCCACGCCGTGCTGGCCGCCATGAACGAGATCGCCATGATGATCGCGAGGGCCGCCGACCACGACCTCGCGGCGGCCGAGGCGGAGACGGCGGTGCGCGAACTCCTGCGGCGGCTGCTCGGCCAGGCGTGAAACAGGCCGGGCGGACCATCGAGGATGATCCACCCGGCGCCGGGCGGAACGGCTGCCCCGCAGCGCCGTCCCGCCGCTCCCCGCGACTCCCGGTCAGGGGGAAACCATGGTCCGTCGTATGTCGACGGCACCGGTCACCGACGCCTGCTCGGCCGGGGCGGCGTGGTCTCGGTCATGGTCACAACCTGGGCCCCTAACCTGAGAATTGGCGCAGAGCAGCCTTGAATCCGCCAATGAACCCGGACGCTAGTACCGCCCGACGGTGCTGGTGTGCGCGTTGCCGACCGGACTCTTCGCCAGATCGATCTGCCAGTCCGACTGCTGGTCGAAAATGTCTTCGAACTTCTCGAACGTGCAGCCCGAGGTGAACCCGTGCCGCGCGCCGTCCCAGTCGGTGCCGCTCTTGAAATACACCTGGTAGGTGCCGGTGATCCCGCTGATCGTGGCTTTCGCCTCGACACGCACGTAGATCATCACCTGCGGCTTGGCGGGGTCGCCGGTGACCACCGAGACAGCGACGTCCCGGGTGAGTCCGTTGGTGATCTCGAGCCTGCCCCGGCCGCGGGGACCGGACCGTTCGACGATCTTCCCGTTGGCCGCCCGGCGGTCTTCCGGTGGTGAAGGCGCGGCCGTCGGCACCTTCGGCAGCGAGGTGCCCACCCGGAACTGGTGGGCGGCGAAGGCCGCGGCCGCCTTGCCCAAGCTGCTCTGTCCAAGGGAGAGCGCCCTGACCGAGGCACGGACGGCGTCGCTCACCGGTGGCGAGACACCGCACTCATTCGGGGTGGACGGCCGCGTCGGCTGCTCGAAAGCAGTCGCGAGCTCGTAGAGGCTCCGCCGCAGCTGTTCGTGTTCGGCAGCGACGGCGTCCGGCGGGACGAGCGCGCCCAGCTTGTCCGCCTGTGCCCGCAGCACCTGGGAAAGGCGAGCGTTCGCCGCGTTCAGCTCGGCCACCGTGCGCGCGGCGTCCACCTGCCCGGCGCCTGGCCGGACGGCGTCGTCGAATGCGGTCAGCGCACGCTGGTAGTCGGCCGCGGACACCGGCAGGTGATCGTCGGCCGCTACCGGCGCCAGCTGCGGAGCCGTGACGGACGGCGCCGGGACCTGACTGCCGGAATTGACCTGACCCGCCCAGATCCCGACCGCGACGACGACCACACCTACCGTCAGTACGAGGATCCCGCGTGCCTTGCCCATGACTGCCCCCGTCGATCGTCCACCCCACCGGCCGAATCAGGTTAAGGGTCGCGACGCGGGACGAGGACCGTCAGGCAGCAACCGGCCAGACACGGAAACAAGCCGGGCGGGTCGTCGAGGACGACCCGCCCGGCCTTCGCCTAACGCGGAGGATCAGCCTTTCGTCGCCGCCGCCGGTGGGTCGAACGGCTGGACGTTCGGCTGGAACACCTGACCGGAAGCGGGCACCTTCAGGTCGATCAGGTAGTCGGCCGCAGCCTTGTCGACGCCGAGCGCGTCACCGAGGATGCAGTGGCCGAAGGCGTCGACCGAGAGCAGCCGCGCGTTGCCGAGCTCCTTCGTCATCCGCTGCGCGAAGACGTACTGCGTGGCCGGGTCGTAGAAATTGCCCACGACCAGTACCGGGGTGTCGGTCGAGACCTGCCACGGACCGCGGTAGACGTCCGGCTTCTTGACGGGCCAGACCGGGCAGCCCGCGACGTCCGAGAACGCGTGGTAACGGCCGAAGGTCGGCGACTCCCGTTCCCAGTCGGCGGCGATCGCGGGGACCTTCTCCTGCTTGATCGTGATCTTCTTGTCCGAGCAGTTGACCCCGAAGTACGAGTCGTCGCTCGTGTACGGGCTGTCCGGGTTCACGTCGGCGCGGCCGGTCCTGCCTGAGCGCAGGGTCTTCAGCTCGACCCTGGTCGACTGGGTCTGCGCACCCGCCGGGTGGGCGAGCCCGTAGAGCGCCTGCAGGTCCTCGGCCAGCCCGCTGAACGACGCGGGCGAGTAGAGGGCGCCGGACACCTCGCCGGTGAAGGCGTTGATGTCGAAGGAACCGCCGTCCGGCAGCGCGATCGGCTGCTGGCGCAGATAGTCGCGCAGTTCGTCGAACTTCGCCCGCGGCTGGCCGGGGCTGAACGCGCATTTGGAGCCGACCTGCTGGCACTTCTTGAGGAAGCCGTCCAGCGAGATCTCGAAGCCGCGAGCACGCTCGCGGTCGTACTGGACACCGTCGCTGGTGCGCAGGGCCGGGTCGACGTTGCCGTCGATGACGATGGCCCGCGTCTGCTTCGGGTACATGTTCGCGTAGGTCGAGCCGATGAGCGTGCCGTAGGAGAAGCCGGTGAAGGTCAGCTTCTGGTCGCCCACGGCCGCGCGGAGCAGGTCGAGGTCACGCACCACGTCCTTGGTGGACATGTGGTCGAGCAGCGAGCCCGCGTTGTTCTTGCAGAACTGGCCGTAGTCGCGGTACGCGGCGAGCGTGTTCGAGATTTCGGTGCGGCTGAGCGGCACCGGTGTCTGCGCCCCGAAGACCTCGTCGGCGTCCTCGGCGGTGGTGAAGCAGCGCAGCGGGTTGCTGGCCCCGACACCCCGCGGGTCGAAGCCGACCGTGTCGAAGCGGTCCAGCACCTGCGGCTGGAAGTAGGCGCTCGCGCTGATCGGCATCCGCAGGCCGGAGCCGCCGGGGCCGCCCGGGTTGAGGAACAGCGAGCCGATCTTCTTGTCCGGCGTCTTCGCGGCACGCTTCAGCAGCGCGATGTCGATCGTCCCCAGCGCGGCGTTGTCGTGGTCGATCGGCACCCGATAGCTGGCGCAGCTGTAGAACTTCACCTGATCGGCGGGTACTCCGCGCAAGGTCGCGGCGGAGCAGGTGCCCCATTTGACCGGCTTCGTGGCACCAACCTGGGCCGCGGGTGTGCCCGTCACGGGCGCGGCCGCGCCCGTCCCCGGCAACCCGACCAGTGCCGTACCGGCCGCGAGTGCCCCCACCAGCACGAAGGCCCGCACCCGATTCCCTGACGATCTGGGCAAGACGTCTCCTCCCATCACTGCACCGTGCGCATCACATGTCACGGCGCGTCACCTGGGAGAGACTGGCACAAACCGGCGATTCCCGTCACCGGCCGAACGGATGGTACAAACCACTATCGAGTGGTCACGGTCAGGACGAAGATCGGCAGCTCCCGCCCGGCCGCCTCCAGCTCCATCGCGTAACCCGGCCAAAACCCCAGCAACTCCCGCCACATCGCCTGGTATTCGTCGCCGGTGAGCTCGCGAGCCTTGACTCGCGTCTCGCGGCCGCCGAGCGCGATGACCGCTTCGGGGTGGTCGCGCAGGTTCAGCGTCCAGGCCGGGTTGTTCGGCCGTCCCCAGTTGGACCCGGTAAGCACGTAGTCCGCGCTGTGCGGGAAGTAGAGCAGGTTGGTGCTGCGGGCGAGCCCGCTCCGGCGGCCGGTCGTGGTCAGCCGCAGGGAGGGCAGCCCGGCCATGGCGACCAGGCTGACCCTCCCCTTGAACAGCCGGTGCAGCTTCCTGTCGGCCCAGCTGATCCCGCCCGCGAGCTTCATCAAACAGGGTTTCGTGCCCAGGGCACGGGCGAGGGAAGCCAGCGGGTTAGCCACGCACAGATCTTGCCAGTGTCACCCCGAACCGCTTCGCCGAGTCGGTCCACCACTGCTCGACGGCGAACCCGGCCGCCGCGAGCTCGGCCTCGACCTTCTCCGGGCGGAACTTCGCGGAGATCTCCGTCCGGATGTACTCCCCCGCGGCGAAGCCGACCTCCAGGCCAGCGCCGGGGATCCGGACCGTGTGCGCCTCGCGCGCCCGCAGGCGCATCTCGACCCACTCCTGCTCCTCGTCCCAGTGGGAGACGTGGTCGAACGCCTCAGGGTCGAAATCCGCGCCGAGCCGCTCGTTGATCACCCGCAGCACGTTGCGGTTGAAGTCGGCCGTCACGCCCGCCGAGTCGTCGTACGCGCGCTCCAGCGTCTCGCGGTCCTTCACCAGGTCCGTGCCGAGCAGCAGCCATTCACCCTCGTCCACGACCTCGCGCACCGAACGCAGGAACTGGGCGCGGTCGGCGGGCAGGAAGTTGCCGATGGTGCCGCCGAGGAACACGACCAGGCGCGGCTGACCGCCGGGAAGGAGGCCGAGATGTTCGGTGAAGTCGCCCACCACCCCGCGGACCTCGAGCTTCGGGTAGTCGGCGGAGATCGCTTCGGCGGCCTCGGCGAGCGCGGACTCGGAGACGTCGAGCGGGACGAACGCCTCCAGGGTGCCGTGCTCGGTCAGCCCGTCGAGCAGCAACCGGGTCTTCTCGCTCGACCCGGAGCCGAGTTCGACCAGCGTGTGCGCACCGGTGACCTCGGCGATCTCGGCCGAGCGGGCGGCGAGCACCTCCCGTTCGCTGCGGGTCGGGTAGTACTCGGGCAGCGCGGTGATCTCCTCGAACAGTTCGCTGCCACGGGCGTCGTAGAACCACTTGGGCGGCAACCACTTCCGCTCCGCGGTGAGCCCGGCGCGCACGTCGGCGCGCAGGGCGTCCGTGATGTCCGCCGTACTGCGGTGTACGTCGAGATCGAGTTCGGTCATGACGCTCGGGTGCTCCGATCAGGTTCGGGGTTTTCGAGAGGACTTTCGAGAGAGAGGAATTCCACGATGCCGCCCGCGACGCGGACGGCGTGCCGGTCGGGTACCGGCCGCCAGTGCGGGCCGGGATCACCGGGCTCCGACGCCACCAGCACGCCCTCGGCCGTCTCACACACCGCGAGGGAGTGCGTCCAGGCCGTGGCGAGCAGGCTCGCGCCGTCGGTGAGCAAGAGGTTGAGCCGGGAACCGGGCGCGGCCCGTTCGACGGCGAGCACGAGCTCGGCCACCGCTTCGAGCGGCTCCTCCCCCGCCCGCAGCCGATCCCGCAGCAGCGCCCAGAGCAGGGCCGAGTCCGTCGGCGCGTCGAGCGTCAGCAGGTCGGTGACCGGGAGCTTGCTCGCGAGCTCCGCCACCGACTCCGGCCAGCCGCGCACGACGCCGTTGTGGCTGAACAACCAGCGCCCGTCGGTGAAGGGGGCGCAGGCCTGTTCCATGACCGGCATCCCGGTGGTCCCGTTGCGGATCGCGGCGACGAAGGCATGGGTTCTCACCGAGCCCGCGATCGCGGGCAGGGCGTCGTCCGTCCACAGTGGAGCGACCCGGCGGTACCGCAGCGGCTCGGGGCCGCCCGCGTACCAGCCGAGCCCGAAGCCGTCCGCGTTCACCGAGCCCCCGCCGCGCATGTCGGCGGGGGCGTAGGACTGCACGAGCAGGGAATGCGGGGCATGGAACAGGAACCCGGCGGGCGAACAGGGCGCGCCGAGGTACGCCAGATGGCGGCACATCCGGCTCAGCTCACCTCGCCCGGTCGCGCGTCGCGGGCACACCGGAAGCCGGAGAAGATCTGCCGCCGGATGGGATGGTCCCAGTTGCGGAAGGTCGCCCGGACGGCGGCCGAGTCGGTGCCGAACGAGCCACCGCGCAGGATCTTGTAGTCGCCGCCGAAGAAGACCTCGGAGTACTCGCGGTACGGGAACGACGAGAACCCGGGATAGCCCTCGAGACCGCTGCTGGTCCACTCCCAGACGTCACCGATGAGCTGGTGGACGCCCAGTGGCGAGGCGCCGGCCGGATACGCGCCCGCCTCGGCGGGCCGCAGGTGCCGCTGACCGAGGTTGGCGTGCTCGGGCGTGGGCTCCTCGTCGCCCCAGGGAAACCGCCGGGACCGCCCGGAGGCCGGGTCGAAGCGGGCCGCCTTCTCCCACTCCGGCTCGGTGGGCAGCCGCCTGCCAGCCCAGGCCGCGTACGCCTCGGCCTCGTGGAACGACACGTGCACGACCGGCTCGGCCGCGGGCACCTTCTCGAACACCCCGAACCGCGTGCGCCACCAGCCGTTCGCCGCTCGTTCCCAGAACCGCGGCGCGGTGATGTCGTGCTCCGTGCGGTACGCCCAGCCCCGCTCGCTCCACCAGCGGGGTTCGTCGTAACCGCCGGAGTCCAGGAACTCGACGTACGCGCCGCAGGTGACCGGCGTGGTGTCGAGGAAGAAGGCGTCCACGAACGTCTCGTGCGCGGGACGCTCGTTGTCGAGCGCCCACGGCTCGGCCGACGTGCCCATGGTGAAGGCGCCGCCCGGGACGAACACCTCGGCGGGCAGCCGGGGCGACCGGTTGCCCGGCGGGGCGGGCGCGTGCAGCACCGGCTCGCCCCGGCGCAGCTGGTGCGTAGCGAGCATCGTCTCGTCGTGCTGCTGCTCGTGCTGGGTGACCATGCCGAAGGCGAACGCGTCCTCGGTGAGCCTGCGGCCCTCCAGCGGCACCTTTTCGAGCACCTCGAAGGTCTTCACCCGTACCTCGCGGACGTACTTGCGCGTCTCCTCCGGGCCCAGCAGGGGCAGCCCTGGCCGATCGGCGCGGGCGTGCTGGAACGCGTCGTAGATCTCGTCGATGTCGGCGCGCAGCGCGGCGCGGCCGCCCACGTCGCGGACCAGCCAGAGCTCCTCCTGGCTGCCGATGTGGGCGAGGTCCCAGACCAGCGGGGACATCAGTTTCGAGTGCTGGCGGACGAGGTCCTCGTCGTCCACCGCGTCGGTCAGTGCCTCGCTGCGGGCCCTGGCCCTGGTCAGCGCTTCGGCGGCACGGGCCCGCAGGTCCTGCGGGCTCAGCTCGGACAAGGGAGTGGTCTCCCGCGTCTGGGCATTCCGAGTCTGGGCATTCCGAGTCTGGGTCATCGCTGGTAACTCCTCGATCCGTGCACGCGTGCCTGCACGCTCTCGCTGATCTCACCGACCACGGCGGTGGACAGCCCGGTCACCCCCAGTTCGGCGCACCCGAGATCCACCACCTCCGCGGCGACCGCGGCGATCGCCGGGTCGGCGAGGCCGGCCCTGGCCGCGGTGTCCCACCGGTTCGCGACCGGCGCGCAGATGTCCAGCACCTTGTCCACTGTGGACGGACGGGCGAGCAGCCCGGCGACGAGCGCCACCGGGTGCAGCCACTGCCCGGCGGGCTGGGCGTCGAGGTAGCGCACCTCGAGGTAGCCCTGCGGCCGGACCGGGGTGAACATCGTCGTCAGGTGGTAGGCCAGGTCCTGCTCTGTCGGCCTGCTCAGCAGCGGATCCGTGCCGTGGCCGTCGATCCAGTCGGCGAACGTCAGCCCGTCCGGCGCGTCCCAAGGCCGGTTGTCGCCCGGCAGCACCATCAGCGGGGTGTCCAGGATCCGGTGCGCCCAGGAGGCGGCGGGATCCGCCGAGGCCGCACCCGGCCGCACCCGCGTCTCCTCGGTGCCCATCACCGCGAGCCAGCGCGCGGACGCGAAGCCCGTGTCACGGCCCGCGTGGAACCGGGAGTTGGCGAAAGTGGCCAGCAGCGGCGGGCCCATCGCGTGGACGGCGGCCCAGCGGCCGGCGTAGGCGTCCGCCTCGCCGGTGTCCACGCAGATCTGCAGGCCCGCGGTGCTGCACATCATGGTGATGCCGCCTTCGCCCAGCGGGGCGAACCGGCGTTCCATGGCGGCGTAGCGCTCGGTGCGGAGCTTGCGCTCCGGCGCGCGGTGCTCGTCGATACCGGACTCGCCGAGGACGAGCCCTTTCCCGGCGAGCAGTGCGGTGAGGTGGGCCAGATCCGCGGAGACGACGGCGTCGAGTTCACGCAACGTGGTCTGCGGATGGGCGGAGATTTCGACCTGGCAACCGGGCTCGAGGCTCAGGGGCGAGCCACCCGGAAGGGGCGAAGCGGGGCTCTCGGGGCGCAGGGTCCGCGGGGTGTGCGGGCCGAGGGCGGTGGCGAGGTCGTCAGGGTCGAGGGGCCTGGCGGGGTCCCCGGCGTAGTGCACGGTGTACTCGAGTTCGACGCCGAGGAGTCTGGGCGGACCGTGCTTGAAGCACACGGACGCCACATACGCCTCACCCGCCGCCCGATCCGCGAGAACCCGGGCCGTCGCGTTGGACGCGCTGCCCGACTTCTCGGGGAAATCGTGAACCGCAGTCATGCTCTTACCGCCGTCCAGTCAGTGGAAGAACTTGACTTCGGACGCTACACGCGGGGTCCGACAAAAGCAGCGGACATCCTGCCGGTCAGGATTCGTTCACCACCCCGTAAGAACACCCTGATCAGGGCAAAGCGGATTCCGCGCCCAGGCCGAGTTCGGCCGCCGCGGCCCGCACCGCCTCGATGACCAGGTTCAACGCCGGGCGGCGCAGCGCCGTCGTGCGGTAGGCGATCGACACGGTCCGCAGCAGCGGAGTGGTGAGCGCCACGACGTCGATCCCCGGCGGGCGCAGGGTCAGCCCGAGGTCCGAAACCAGGGTCACGCCCAGGCCGGCGGCGACCATCGCCATCGCCGTCGACTGTTCCTCGACCTCGTGGTTGATCTTCGGTTCGAACCCGTTGCGCAGGCAGGCCGTGCGGACCGCGCGCCCGAAATGACTCTTCGCGCTCGCCAGGATCCACGGGTGCTCCGCCAGGTCGAGCAGCGAGGCACTGCCCGAGGGCACCGCGCCGGACGGCACCGCGGCGTGCAACCGTTCGACCGCGATGATCGCCCGCTCCAACCCGTTGTCCCACTGCATCGACGCGTCCGAGTAGTCGATGACGAAGGAGAAGTCGAGCGTCCCGTCACGCACCGCGTCCGCCGTGTCCTCCGGCGCCAGCTCCCGGGTCTTGACCTGGATGCCGGGATGGTCGGCGGCCAGCGCCGTGAGGGCCCTCGGCAGCAGCCCGGAGGCCACGGACGCCCAGACCCCCGCGGTGAGCCGCACCGAAACCGTCTCCTGTGCCTCTTCGAGCGCCATGGTCGCCCGCTCGACCGAGCTCAGGATCTCCTCGGCGTGCTCCGTCAGCAGCACCCCGAGCTCGGTCATCTGGACACGGCGGCCCAGCCGTTCGAACAGTTGGCCCCGACGTCCCGTTCGAGCTGCGCGAGCTGCTGCGAAACCGCCGACGCGGTGTAGTGCAGTGACGCCGCCGCGGCCGTGACCGTGCCCCTGCGGTGCAGTTCGCGGAGCATCCGTAAGCGGTGCAACGAAAGCTCCATGCACAAACCCTAAACAACATCGTGCAGGTTCGGTAACTGGACGCGCGACCTGGTGGTGGCGCACGCTCGGTCGGGCCGGTCGCGAGGCCGGCTCCTGGCTACTGGAGGTGGGTGCCCCGATGACAGTGCAGAACGCCGAACCGCTGATGAGGCTGACGTGGACCGACGAGGTCACCGGCGCGCGGGGCTACCTGGTCGTGCACACCCTCGTCTCCGGCGTGGCCACCGGCGGCACCCGGATGCGCGCCGGCTGCACGATGACCGAGGTCGAGGACCTGGCGAGGGGCATGGCCAACAAGACCGCCACCTTCAACCTGCCCGTCGGCGGGGCCAAGGGCGGCGTCGACTTCGACCCCAAGGACCCGCGGGCCTTCGGCGTGCTCGAGCGGTTCTGCTCGTTCCTGCGCCCGTGGATCGACAACCACTGGGTCACCGCCGAGGACCTCGGCGTGCCGCAGCACCTCATCGACGCGGTGTTCGAGAAGCTCGGGCTGCAGCAGTCCTACCATGCGGCGATCCGCCGTTCGGCCGATCCGGAGCGCACCCTGCGCCGGGTGCAGGCCGGCCTCAACGCCCCGGTTCCCGGTGGGCTGCTGCTCGGCGACGTCGTCGGCGGCTACGGCGTGGCGCAGGCCTGCCTCGGGGTCGGCGCGGCCTGGGAATGGGCCGCGGCCGACACGACGGTCGCCATCCAGGGCATCGGCACGATGGGCGGTGGCGCCGCCTGGTACCTGTACGAGGCCGGGATGCGCGTGGTCGCCGTCGCGGACGCGGCGGGCACCTTATACCAGCCCGAAGGACTCGACATCCCGGCGCTGCTGGAGCTGCGCGACCAGTTCGGCGAAGTGGACCGCACCCGGCTGCCCGAGGGCGTCCGCACGCTTCCCCGCGACGCCATCATCGGCATCGAGGCCGACATCCTCGTGCCCGCCGCGATCTCGTACGCACTGCGGGAGGACAACCAGGGCGCTGTCCGCGCGAAGGTCGTCATCGAGGCGGCCAACGCGGCGACGACCCCCGAGGCCGAGGTGGCGCTGACCGCCAGGGACATCCCGGTCATCCCGGACTTCGTCGCCAACGCCGGTGCGGCGGCCTGGGCGTGGTGGCTGCTGCTCGGGGAGGTCGGGGCGGACCCGGCGGACTCCTTCCTGCGGCTGCGCACCGAGATGCAGTCCAAGGTCGCGCTCCTGCTGAGCCAGTGGAACCTCGACCGCATCGCACCCCGCGTCACCGGGCACGAGCTCGCCGCGACCACCCGCGCGGCGCGCACCCAGGACGCGCTGGCCCCCGAGGGCGAACCGGCCCTGATGATTCCCTGACAGCCCCCGATTGCCCCTGAAGGCCACCTTCACGGCGTAAAACGCCGTGAAGGTGGCCTTCAGGGGCTTTCCGTCAGAGGTCGGTGGTGGCCAGCTCGCGCAGGGTCTTGGCCAGCGCCGCCGGGGTCGCGGGGGCGAGGTGGATGGCCTCGTCGGGCCCGGTTCCGGTGGTGTAACTCAGGTAGCGGCCCCAGTCGGTGTCCGCGAAATGCAGCGGCTGCCGGAGGAACGTGTGCCTGCCAACGTCGTCGCGGCGGCCCGCGTAAAGCTCGCCGCTGCCTTCGACGGGCCGCTGGACCAGGCTGACGACGTCGGCGAGCGCGGGATCGAGCGGGTACGCGTCGTCACCGAGCTCAGCGGTGCGGGCAAGGTCGGAGACCAGGACCGTGCGCGGGTTGCCGCCGCCGGCCCGCAGCGGCGGCAGCTGGCCGATCAGCTCCTCGACCAGCCGCTGCCGGTCGATCGCCTGGATGCCGACCAAGTTTCCGACCAAGTTTCCGACCGAGTTCCCGCCCAAGTTCCCGCCCGACACCGCCAGCACCGCCTGCAGGCCGCGTGCGGCGGCGAGGATTCCGTAAGTGCGGCCGCCGGTGCGCACCCAGCCGTAGTACTCCACCGAGGGCTTCGACAGCAGCGGCAGCCAGTCGAGGAAGTCGACCGTGGTCCGGCCACGCTCGTCGACCAGCCCGGCCACGGACAGCGCCTCGTCGACGCGCTTGTCCGCCTCGGCCTTGTCCTGTGCGGACAGCCACAACGGCTCCGGTCGCAGCGTCACGTGCAGCTGGCCGACCTGTTCCCGCTCGGCCAGCGCGACCAGCGCCTCCACGGGCACGTCGACCCGGCCTGTCACCACGTTCAGCCTTTCCCTACTCGCCGATGACCGGCGGACTGGTCCGCTGATCGGTGCCGAACACCGCGTCGGGATCGGGCTCGATCAGGAAGTCCGGCCGCTGGTGCTCGGCGTCCTCTTCGCCCTCGGCGGTCCGCCCGGCCGCGCCCAGCGGACCCGGCTGCCCGCCACGAGCACGGGCCACAACGCCGTCCCGAGCAGCTGCTGCCCCGCTGAGACCGGATCCCTTGGCGGTATCCTGGCCACGCGCGCTTTCGCCGGTCACGCGGCTTTCGCCGTCGAGAGGCCTGCCACCGGCACTCGTCCCGCGCCCGCCCGTGGCGGCGGTGCCGAAGCCGGGGCCGTCCTGGTCGGCCTGGCCGCGTCCCGGTGTCGGCAGGACGTCCGTCGGCGGCGGGGTGGGACCGACGCCCAGCTTGCCGCCGACCGGCAGGGTGCGGTCGGCGCGAGGCCCGGATCGGACCGGCGGTGTCACCACGCCGGTCGGCTTCGTGTGCCCGCCGGTCTCGTCACCGGAAGACCCACCGGACGAGCCGTCGCTGGTCAGGCCCTGTCCCGGCTGGACGTACCCGCTGGACGACGTCTGCTCGCCGGACCCGCCGCCGCCCTTCGACGGCACGGTCGTGACAGGCGGGCCGCCGACCGCCCCGGGAGCCGAAGGCGTCTTGAGCGCGATCGGGGCGCCGTCGGACTTCAGCACCCCGAAGTCGGCCGGGAGCACGGACCGGGTGCCATCGGTGGAGTTGCTGTACTGGTCCATCACCCGGACATTGGTGTCGTTCGCGGCGTTGTACTTGGTGACGCTGTCCTGGTACGAGCTGAGGTCGCCGGCCGCCATGAACGGCCCCGCCAGCGGGATCGCGGCCTTCAGCCCGGTGGTCCACGGGCTGGGCGACTCCGGCTTCGGCGGCACCGGCACGACAGCGTGCCCGGAGCTGTCGAAACTCGACGCCTGCAGGTCCACCGAGGCCTTGGTCATGTCCAGCGGGGTCGCGGTCTGCGCGAAAGCCTGCTCGAGCGGGCCCGCGCCGGCGTTGGCCGCGTCCGCCCCGCTGCCCGTCCAGGCCTGCTTCATCCGGTCTTGCAACGCCTTGATGCTCTGCGCGCGCTCGAGGTAGGACGAGGACAGGTCGCTGACGCCGTCCGCGGCGTCGCGCAGTCCCCGGGTGTCGCCCTCGGTGAAGTTCTCGAAGATCTGCTTGCCGTCCATCTCAAGCCCCCTTGAGCGTCTTGAGCACGGCGGCCGCGACCTGCCCGGCGGCGGCGCACGAGTCCTGCTGCCCCTGAAAACCGGACGTCCCGGCGGAGAACACCAGGTCGTCGGCGATCCCGACGACGAGGGTGCAGTCGCCCTTCGGCCGCCGGTCGCTCAGGTCCGAATACACCGCCGGATACCCGTCGACCGCCGGGGCGGGCTCCAGGAAGCCGAGCTGGCCGGAGCCCTTCGCCGTGTACTGGCCGGTGAGCCCGCCTATCCCGGCCGCCTGGTTCCCGGTCTCGAGAACGAGGAGCACGCTCAGCCCGTCGGCGCCGATCCACGCGCACCCCGGACCCGCCTTCTCCGAAGCCGACTGCCCGACCCGCGGTTCACCCGGTGCGGTGAACCGGAGCGCGGCCATGGCCGCCGGGGGCACGGTCTCGCACGGATCGGACTGGTAGGCCGACACGGTCAGCGGGCGGGCCACCCTGGGCACGTCCGGGTTCCGGGACGAGGTGGACGCCGGTGGGCTCGGAGCCGGCGTCGCGGTGCCGGAGTTCGTGCCCGAACACGCGACGAGCCCGAGCGCGGCAGCCGCCGTCAGTGAGCCGCGCAGCAGTGCGCCCGGCACGGTCACGTCGCCTGGGTGAAGGACTCGGCGCCGGCCTGGTCGGTCTTCGCCGTCGCGGTCTTCGCCTCGCGCAGCTTCCGGATGTACCCGGTCACGTAAGCCTTCATGGAGTCGTTCTGGTCCTGCAAGGACTGCAGGGAGCTGGCGCCCGAGGTGACGTAACCGCTGCTGACGACGTCCTTGCCCGGCGACTTGAGCAGGCGGACGATCCCGCTGATCTTCAGGCCGTCCTCGGTGATCAGCTTGAGCTGGTCCTCCCACAGCCCGATCACCGAATCGAGCTCATGGGCGTCCATCTCGAAGCGGCCGCCGCCCCCGGTGGCGCCGCCGAACACCGGGGGCTGCTCACCCCAGACCGTGTGCGCGGCCTGTTCCGCTTCGCCGATGAACACGCCCGCACCTTCCCCTCAGCTCCCGCACAACGCGCTGCGCAAAGAGTAGCCAAGGCCACCACTGCGTGTCAGCAGAACCGCCGGTCCCGTGCCGTTGACCCACCCGGTCACAGTACGTACGTACGGATTGCATTACCCCGGTGGTCGGTGTCAGGATCTCAGGATGCCACGGGTCAGCCAGGATCACCTCGACGCACGCCGGCGCCAGATCCTCGACGGCTCGCGGGTGTGCTTCGCCCGTTATGGCTACGAAGGTGCCACTGTACGCCGTCTCGAGGAAGCGACCGGACTGTCGCGCGGCGCGATCTTCCACCACTTCCGCGACAAGGAGTCGCTGTTCCTGGCGCTGGCCGAGGACGACGCCGTGCGGATGGCCGACGTCGTCGCCGAACAGGGCCTCGTCCAGGTCATGCGCGATCTGCTGGTCAACCGCAGCGAGCACCCCGCCGACTGGCTGGGCACCCGGCTGGAGGTCTCGCGGCGGCTGCGCACCGACCCCGAGTTCCGGGCCCGCTGGGCGGAACGGTCCGAGCAGCTGACCGTCGCGACCCGGCAGCGGCTGCTGCGCCAGCGTGAGGCCGGGAAGCTGCGCGACGACGTCGACGTCCACGTCCTCACCGCGTTCCTCGAACTCGTGCTGGAGGGACTCGTGTCACATCTGGCGATGGGCCTGCCCGGCGACGACCTCGGCCCGGTGCTCGATCTCGTCGAGGAGACCGTCCGGCGCCACCGGGTCGGCAGTGGGACGACTCACCCCGCCTGAAACCGTGCGGCCCGCGCCGCACCGTGCTGAACTGTGCGCGTGGAACTTCTCGACGCCCACGGCGAAGCCCTGCAGCTGTTCGACCGGGCGGTGCGCGCGGTCGGCCCCGAGGACTGGGAGCGCGCCACGCCGTGCTCCGAATGGACCGTCCGCGCCCTCGTCGATCACCTGGTCACCGAGCAACTCTGGGCGCCGCCCCTGCTCGGCGGGTCGACACTGGACGAGGTCGGCGGCCGGTTCGACGGCGACGTGCTCGGACCCGACCCCCTCGACGCCTGGACCTCCGCCTCCGGCGCCGCCAGGGCCGCGTGGCTGCGGCCCGGCGCGCTGCGCGCGACGGTGCACGTGTCCACCGGCCTGATCCCGGCGGAGGACTACGGCTGGCAGATGACGGCCGACCTCGCGGTGCACGGCTGGGACCTGGCCAGGGCGGGCGGCGCCGCCAACCCGATCGGCCCGGCGCTCGCCGACCGGCTGATCACCGAGCTCAGGCCGCAGATCGACGCCTGGCAGGGCATCGGTTTCTTCGCCCCGCCGGTCGCGGTCCCCCGGTACGCGGACGCGCCCACGCGCCTGGTCGCGCTGCTCGGCCGGACGCCCCGGTGAGTCCGGCGACACAGGGAGTGGCCGCGATCGGCGGCGAGGACACGTTAAGATTGCGGCAAAACCCCTGTACAACCGCTTTCCTTCTGAGGAGTGACTCCTTTCGTGCGCGACGCGCAGTCACCTGGTGACAGTATCGAGCCGGGTGACAGCCCCGGCTCCCCCTTGGCCGCTCTCCGCGGCCCGGTCGACATCCCCCGTGCCTTCGAGGCCGGTGCCCGATGATCGACATCCTGTTCGCCGTCTTCGGCGTCCTGCTCTTCCTCCTGCTGACCATCGGCACCGGCCTGGCCGTGGCGGCGGAGTTCTCCCTGACCGCGCTGGAACGCAGCACGATCGACGCGAATGTGCGCCAGGTCGGCGACAAGCGCTCGCTGACCGTCCAGAAGGCCCACCGCACGCTGTCCTTCCAGCTCTCCGGCGCGCAGGTGGCCATCACCATCACCACGCTCGTCACCGGTTACCTGGCGGAGCCGCTGATCGGTAGCCTGGTCCGCCCGCTGTTCGGTCTCTTCGGCGCGTCCGAGGGCTTCGCGGCAGGCGGGTCGGTCGTGCTCGCGCTCCTGATCGCGACCTCGCTGTCGATGATCCTCGGCGAGATGATGCCGAAGAACCTGGCCATCGCCAGGCCGCTCGAGACGGCGCGCGCGGTCGCCGGGTACCACTCCCGGTTCTCGGCCCTGTTCCGCTGGCTCATCACGCTGATGAACAACAGCGCCAACTTCCTGGTCCGCAAGTTCGGCGTGGAGCCGCAGGAGGAACTGCGTTCCGCCCGCTCTCCGCAGGAACTCGGCTCGATCGTGCGGTCCAGCGCGGAGCGCGGAACGCTCGACACCTCGACCGCGGAGCTGCTCGACAAGTCCCTGCGCTTCGGCGAGCGGACCGCGGAGGAGCTGATGACCCCGCGCGTGCAGCTCGAGTCGCTGACCGTGGACGACACGATCTCCGACCTCGTCGAGATCTCCCGGCGGACCGGGTTCTCCCGGTTCCCGGTGTACACCGAGGACCTCGACGACGTGCAGGGCGCGGTGCACATCAAGCAGGCCTTCACCGTGCCCGCGGCCGAACGGGCCACGGTGCGGCTCGGCTCGGTGATGCGCCCGATCCCCACGGTGCCCGAATCACTGCCGGGCGACTCCCTGCTCAACCGCCTGCGCGACTCCCGCTTCCAGCTCGCCATCGTGGTGGACGAGTACGGCGGCACCGCCGGGCTGGTCACCCTCGAAGACGTCGTCGAGGAGATCATCGGCGACGTCCGTGACGAGCACGACGGCCAAGAGGCCCCGGCCTCACAGCAGCTCGGCGCCGACAGCTGGCTGGTGTCCGGGCAGCTGCGAGCCGACGAGATCACCGACCTCACCGGTTTCCGGATGCCCGACGGCGACTACGAGACCATCGCGGGCCTGATCCTGGAGCGGCTCGGCAAGATCCCCGCCCCCGGCGACGCGACCGACGTCGACGACTGGCGGCTCACCGTGACCACCATGGACCGGCACCGCATCGCCGAGGTCCAGGTGCGGCGCGCCGAGCCCGCGCTCGAAGCGGCGGCCGCCGAGCAGGAACCGGAGCCCGCGCGATGAACGACTGGTTCAACATCTTCCTGGTGGTCGTGCTCCTGCTGGCCAACGCCTTCTTCGTCGGCGCCGAGTTCACCCTCATCTCGTCGCGCCGGGACCGGCTCGAGGCACTGCTCGACCAGGGCAAGACCCGGGCCAAGATCGTCATCAACGCGAGCAAGCACGTCTCGCTCATGCTCGCCGGTGCTCAGCTGGGCATCACGATCTGCTCGCTGCTGCTCGGCCGCCTCGGCGAGCCGGCGATCGCGCACCGGCTGTCCGGGTTCTTCGAGCTGGTCGGCATCCCGGACGTGCTGCTGCACGCGATCTCGTTCGCGCTGGCGCTGGCGTTCATCACCGTGCTGCACGTGCTGATCGGCGAGATGGTGCCGAAGAACCTCGCGATCGCCGAACCGGAGCGCCTCGCGCTGTGGCTGGTCCCGGTGCACGTCGGCTGGGTGAAGCTCGCGAACCCGTTCATCTGGCTGCTGAATTTCGTCGCCAACTCACTGCTGCGGCTGCTCAAGGTAGAGCCGAAGGACGAGCTGGAGACGGCGTACACCTCCGACGAACTCGCCGAGCTGCTCAGCGAGTCGCGCCGGGAGGGCCTGCTGGAGCAGTCCGAGCACCAGCGGCTGAGCAAGACGCTGTCGTCGGTGCAGAAAACGGTCGCCGACGTCCTGGTGCCGACGGCGCAGCTCACCACGCTGCCCTGCAAGCCGACGCTGGGCGACGTCGAGCGCGCGGTGTACTCCACCGGCTTCTCGCGGTTCCCGGTGTGCGCCGACGACGGCGACCTGACCGGCTACATCCACGTCAAGGACGTGCTGGACCAGGTGGGCGACGACCCGGCGTCGATCGTGCCGGCCAGCAAGACCCGAGCGCTGACGGAGCTGCGTGCCGACTCGCGACTGGACGTCGCCCTGTCGGCGATGCGCAAGGAAGGCAGCCACCTGGCGCGCGCGCTCGACACCGCGGGCAACCCGGTCGGTGTGGTGGCGCTGGAGGACCTCGTCGAGGAATACGTGGGCACCGTGCGCGACGGCACCCACGTCAGGGCATGACCGGCGAAACCCCGGAAGCCGCGCTCTGAGAGAGCGGCTGACAACGCTCTGTCGACAACCGCGGGAACCGCGTTGAAAGTTAAGGCGACTGTGGGTTCAGCCGGGAAAAATCACCAGTGGAGTAATCGATTAACTGTGAGTTGCAATATTTCCGAGATGTCGTTCCCCTGTTAGAGTGGTTACGGTTTCGTTGCACACTCACCGCAAGCAAGCGCGTCGCGAAAGGACACCGATGGGGCGACACACTCTGGCCGACGAGCCGGTGCCGCATCCCCTCGACCCGCCGAAACGCTACGAAGGCCGCGGCGAGACCACTGGATCGCACCGGATCGTCGCCAAGAAGGCCCCCCGCCGCCGCATCGCCAAATGGCCGATCGCGTGCGCGGTGCTCGTCGCGCTGGTCGGGCTCGGCATCTTCGGCTGGAACTGGGCCGACGGCGTGCTGAACAACCGCGCGGAGGCGCAGGCCAGCGGCTGCGCGGACGGCAACACCGCGATCAGGGTCGTGGTCACCCCCAGCGCGCAGAAACCGCTCGAGCAGGCCGCCACGAGGTGGAATCAGGCGGTCACCGTCGTGCACGGGCACTGTATCCAGGTCAGCATCGATGCCGCGCCTTCGTCACAGGTGCTGGACGCGCTGGTCGGCCGGACGAACATCGCCGCGATCGGCGGGCAGCCCGCCGCCTGGCTGCCGGAATCGTCCTACTGGGTCAGCGAGCTCACCTCGAAGAAGCCCGAGATCGTCGGGGCGGCCCCGCAGTCCGTGGCGTCGGCCCGCTCCGCGGACTACCCGTTCATCGGCCTGGCTGGCACCGGCGCCGACGACGACATCCAGCAGCGGGCCTCGCAGGCGTTCCGCGAGTACCTCGAGCAGCCCACCCAGCAGACCGACTTCGCGAACGCCGGGATCAAGTCCTGACCCCGGTGCCGCCCGGCTGACTCAGTCGGGGTCGAAGGTGTCCGGATCCGGTCCGGTCCTGGTGCCGTCGTCGAGCTCGCCCAGCGCGGTCATGTCGTCTTCGGCCAGTTCGAAGTCGAACACCTCCAGGTTCTCCCGGATCCTCGACGGCGTCACCGACTTCGGGATCGCCACCGTGCCGAGCTGCAGGTGCCACCGGAGTACGAGCTGTGCCCCGGTCTTGCCGTACTTCGCGGCCAGCGCCTTGACGGTCCGATCCGCCAGTAACGTGCCCTGGGCCAGCGGGCTCCACGCCTCGGTGACGATCCCGTGCCCAGCGTGGACCTCGCGCAGCTCGGCCTGCGGCAGCCTGGGATGCAGCTCGATCTGGTTGACCGCCGGGACGACGTCCGTCTCGGCGAGCAGCCGCCGCAGGTGCGGCGGGTGGAAGTTCGACACGCCGATCGCGCGCACCCGGCCATCCGCGTAAAGCTTCTCCAGCGCGCGCCAGGTCTCGACGTAGTCGTCGCGCTTCGGCAGCGGCCAGTGGATCAGGAAGAGGTCGAGCCGGTCGAGGCGCAACTCGGCCAGGCTCCGGTCGAACGCGCGCAGCGCCGCGTCGTAGCCGTGGTCGGGATTCGCCAGCTTCGTGGTGACGAATACGTCGTCCCTCGGCAGGCCGGAGGTCCGGATCGCCTCGCCGACGCCCGCTTCGTTGCCGTACGAGGCAGCGGTGTCGATGCTGCGGTAGCCCGCTTCGAGCGCGGTCAGGGCGACCCTCGCGGTGTCGTCGGCGGGCACCTGCCAGACCCCGAAGCCGACCTGCGGTAGTGCGACGTCGTTGTTCAGGACGAGGGAAGGCGGAGTGTCCATGGGCGGAGGTCCTCAAGTCGAGTCGGTGCTGCGTACCGGGTTCCTGCGCCAGATCATCCCACTGCCCGCCCGTGCAGCTCGCGCAGACGGTCCGCCGTCGCCGTGTCGGCCGGGAAGAAAGATTCGATCACCAGCTCCGCGAGGGTGACGTCGAGCGGGGTGCCGAAGGTGGCGACGGTGCTGAAGAAGGTCAGCTCGACGCCGTCGTGGAGCAGCCGCAGCGGGACGATGATGTCGCCGGGGCCAGGCACCTCGACCTCGGGCACCGGCTGGTCGCACGGATAGGCCCGCAGCTCGTCGAGCAGGGCGACGAGCACGGGGTCGGCCGTCTGCGCGACCTGACGCCGCAACCTGCCGAGCAGATGCGCCCGCCACTCCCCCAGGTTGAGCACGAACGGCGCCATCCCGTCGGGGTGCAGCGTCACCCGCAGCACGTTCACCGGCGGCACGAGCAGCTCCGGCGCCACCCGATCGGTCAGCACCCCGAGGCTGGCGTTCGCGTCGAGCAGGTTCCACCCCCGGTCGACCACCGCGGCCGGGTACGGCTCGTGGCTGGTCAGCAGCTGGCGCACGGCCTGGCGGACCAGCGCGAGTTCCGGATCGTCAAGGCCGCTCTCGGTGTACGCCGGGGCGTAGCCCGCCGCGAGCAGCAGCTGGTTGCGTTCGCGCAACGGCACTTCGAGGTGTTCCCCGAGGCGCAGCACCATATCCCGGCTCGGCCGGGAGCGACCGGTCTCGACGAAACTCAGGTGCCGGGTGGAGATGTCGGCGGAGATCGCGAGATCGAGTTGGCTGATCCGGCGGCGGTCGCGCCACTCCCGCAGGAGTTCGCCCACCGGGCGCTGCCTGGTCAGCGCGGCGTTCTGCGTCATCGTCACCCCCGCGACGCTACGGGGGTGCCGGAGCCGTGGCCATTACCTCCGACGTAATCGACGGGCCGCGCCCGCTCGGCCAAGGTTGTCCCCAGCACCGAAAGCGTTACCCCCCAAGCGAAAGAGGTTCGACCATGTCCGACGTCCAGCAGATCGCCGAACGCTACATCGCCGTCTGGAACGAGACCGGCGCGACGGCCCGCCGCTCGCTGATCGGCGAGGTGTTCACCCCGGGCGCCCGCTACACCGACCCGCTGGGCGAGGTGCGCGGGCACGACGGCATCGACCAGTTCATCGCCGGAGCGCAGGCCCAGTTCGCCGGGCTGGGTTTCAGCCTGCCCGGGGCGGTCGACGCGCACCACGACCTCGCCCGGTTCCAGTGGCACCTCGGCGCACCCGGGGCCGAGGAGCCGCTCGCGATCGGCTTCGACGTGATCGTGGTCGAGGACGGCCGGATCGCCCAGGTCCACGGCTTCCTGGACAAGCTGCCCGGCTGAGCGCGCTCGGTACGGTGGCCCCATGGAATTCTCCGAGGTGGTCCGGCGGCGCCGGATGGTGCGCCACTACACGAATCAGCCGCTCGAACCCGAGGTCGTCGAGCGGGTGCTGGCGAGCGCGCTGCGGGCCCCGTCGGCGGGTTTTTCCCAGGGCTGGGCGTTTCTCGCCCTGACCGAGCCCGCCGACAGGGCCCGCTTCTGGCCCTTCGTACCGAAGCGGGTGGAGGACACGCCGACGATGCGGGACGCGCCGCTGGTCGTCGTGCCCCTGGCTCACAAGCAGACCTACCTGGAGCGGTACGCCGAGCCGGACAAGGGCTGGGAGGACCGGGCCGAGGCCCGCTGGCCCGCGCCGTACTGGTTCGTCGACACCGGCATGGCCTCGCTGATGATGCTGCTGACCGCCGTGGACGAGGGCCTCGACGCCTGCTTCTTCGGGATCATGCCCGAGCACCTCGACCCGTTCCGCGCCGAGTTCGGCATCCCGGCGCAGTACGCACCTCTCGGCGGGATCACTGTCGGCCACCGCTCGGCCGACGTCCCACCGCAGAGCCCCCGGGTCGAGCAACGCCGCCGAGGCGTTGACGACGTCGTGCACCGCGGCCACTGGCGTCCGGCCTGACTGCCCCTGAAGGCCACCTTCACGGCGTTTTACGCCGTGAAGGTGGCCTTCAGGGGCGATCAGGAGAGTCGGTGGTCGGTGACGAGGTCGTCGAGCAGGTGGCGGGCGCGGGCCGCACGGGCGGGGTCGGCAGACGAGAGTTCGGCCGGTGCGGGCAGTACCGCGCTCAGGCCCCAGGCCCGGCCGCGTGCCCAGGTCGCGTCGTCGATCGACAAGGCCGTGCGGAAGACGCCCCTGGCCTCGGCTGGCAGGAGGGTCCACGCGGCGATCAGGTCGCACGCGGGATCGCCGACGCCCAGGGTGCCGAAGTCGATGACGGCGCTGAGCCTGCCGTCCACGGCCAGCAGGTTGGCCGGGGCCGGATCGCCGTGCACCCAGACGGGCGGTCCGTGCCACGCCGGGGCCGCCAGCGCCGTTTCGAACACGGCGGTCAGCGCGCCGGTGTCGGCCAGGCCAGCCAGCGCCGCGATCCTGGGCCGGATGCGGGCCTCCACCACCGCGGAGTCCCGCTCGTCGGCCATCGGCACGCCGCGGAAGCCGTTGCTCCACTCCGGCGGCGGGCCGTCCGCGGCGTCGATCCCTTGCAGGGCGGTCAGAAACCCGGCGAGGTCGGCCGCCGCCCCGGACGGATCGACGAGACCGGCCGGATCCGCACGCTCACCTTCGAGCCACCGGTAGACCGACCACGGAAACGGGTAGCCCTCGGCGGGCACGCCCTGGGCGAGCGGGACGGGAACCGGGAGCGGGAGGTGCGGGGCCAGCCGCGGCAGCCATCGTTGCTCCCGCTCGACCTGGCCCTCCCACCTCGCGTACCGCGGCAGGCGCACCGACATTTCCGCGCCCAGCCGGTAGGTCGCGTTGTCCACGCCTTGGGCGCCGGACCGGACGACGGGAAGCTCAGCCCACTGCGGGAACTGACCGGCGACCAGCCGCCTCACGAGCGCGGCGTCGATGGACACTTCGTTGGAAGAGGTGTCTCCAGTGGACACTCAGCAGCTCCTTGGGCGTGGACCGGACATCGTCCCGATCCCACCAAGCCGGGCAGTGGGTGTCCACCGAATTACGGCGGCGCTCAGCCCGCGAAGGCCTCCGGCGGCGGGCAGGAGCAGACGAGGTTGCGGTCACCGCTCGCACCGTCGATCCGCCGCACCGGCGGCCAGCTCTTCGCCGCGGTGAACCCGGCCGGGAACACCGCGATTTCCCTGCTGTACGGGCGATCCCAGTCGCCGGTGACACACCGGGCGGTGTGCGGGGCGTTGCGCAACGGGCTCTCGGCCAGCGGCCACTCCCCCGCCTCGACCCGGTCGATCTCGCCCCGGATGGCGATCATCGCGGCGCAGAACCGGTCCAGCTCCGCGAGGTCCTCGCTCTCGGTGGGCTCCACCATCAGTGTGCCCGCGACCGGGAACGACATGGTCGGCGCGTGCAGGCCGTAGTCGGCCAGCCGCTTCGCCACGTCGTCGACGGTGACGCCGGTGCGCTTCGTGAGCCCGCGCAGGTCCAGGATGCACTCGTGGGCGACCAGCCCGTCGTGCCCGGCGTAGAGCACCGGGAAGTGCTCGCCGAGCCGCTTAGCGATGTAGTTGGCGTTCGCCACCGCGGTCAGCGTCGCGCGGCGCAGGCCTTCGGCGCCCATCATGCGGATGTACGCCCAGGAGATCGGCAGGATCGACGCGCTGCCCCACGGCGCCGCGCTGATCGGTCCGACCCCGGTTTCCGGGCCGGCGAGCGGTTGCAGCGGGTGGTTCGGCAGGAACGGCGCCAGGTGCGCGCGCACGCCGATGGGCCCGACGCCGGGACCACCGCCCCCGTGCGGGATGCAGAAGGTCTTGTGGAGGTTGAGATGCGAGACGTCGGCGCCGAATTTCCCGTACTGCGCCAGCCCGATCAGCGCGTTCAGGTTCGCACCGTCGACGTACACCTGCCCGCCCGCGTCGTGGACCAGCCCGCACACCTCGCGCACGGTGTCCTCGTACACGCCGTGCGTCGACGGGTAGGTGATCATGATCGCGGCCAGGTCGGCCGCATGTTCGTCCACAGTGGACTTCAGGTGCCCGAGGTCGATGTTGCCGCCCTCGTCGCACCGCACGACGACCACCCGCATCCCCGCCATCACCGCGCTCGCCGCGTTCGTGCCGTGCGCGCTGGCCGGGATCAGGCAGACGTCCCTGGCGCCGTCGTCGCGGCCGCGGTGGTACGCGCGGATCGCCAGCAGCCCGGCGAACTCGCCCTGACTGCCCGCGTTCGGCTGCAGCGACACGGCGTCGTACCCGGTCAGGCGGGCGAGCCAGGTTTCCAGGTCCGCGACGATGCCGAGCAGACCGGCGGCGTCCTCAGCCGGGGCGAACGGGTGCAATCCGGCGAACTCCGGCCAGGTGATCGGCTCCATTTCGGCCGTGGCGTTGAGTTTCATCGTGCAGGAGCCGAGCGGGATCATGCTCCGGTCCAGCGCGACGTCCTTGTCCGACAACGAACGCAGGTACCGCAGCAACGCCGTCTCCGAGCGGTGCGCGTAGAAGACCGGGTGCGTCAGGTACTCACTGGTGCGCACCAGCTCCACCGGGACACCGTCGGCGGTGTCCGCGTCCAATGCGTCCACATCGGACACCGCGACGCCGAACGCCTTCCACACCAAGGAAAGATGCTCGCGCGTGGTCGTCTCGTCGCAGGCCGCGGCGACGGTGTCCTCGTCCGCGAGCCGCAGGTTGACCCCGAGCTCCCGCGCCGTCGCGACAACGGCCGCGGCCTGGCCGGGAACCACCGCGGTCACGGTGTCGAAGAATTCGCCGTGCCGGACGTCCACCCCGCCTTCGCACAGCCCGGCGGCCAGCACCGTGGCCATCCGGTGCGCGCGGTTCGCGATCGTCCGCAAACCCTCCGGGCCGTGGTACACCGCGTACATCGAGGCGATCACCGCCAGCAGGACCTGCGCGGTGCAGATGTTGCTGGTCGCCTTCTCCCGGCGGATGTGCTGCTCGCGCGTCTGCAGGGCGAGCCGGTACGCGGGAGCGCCGTCGGCGTCGACCGAGACGCCGACGAGCCGCCCCGGCAGCTGCCGCTCGAGTCCCCGCCGCACGGCCAGGTACGCCGCGTGCGGGCCGCCGAAGCCCATCGGGACGCCGAACCGCTGGGTCGAGCCGATCGCGACGTCCGCGCCCAGCTCGCCCGGCGAGCGAAGCAGCGTGAGCGCGAGCGGGTCCGCCGCCATCACCACGGCCGCGCCGAGTGCCTTGGCCTCCGCGATCACGCCTTCGTACTCGCGCACCGCCCCGGAGGCACCTGGGTAAGACAGCAACAGCCCGAAGAAGTCACCGCCGAGGCCGAGTCCGGTGAGGCCCTGGGACAGGTCGGCGAGCACGATCTCGATGCCCAGCGGCTCGGCCCTGGTGCGCAGGACCGCGATGGTCTGCGGCAGCGAGTCCTCGTCGACGACGAACCTCGCCGACTTCGACCGGCCCGCGCGGCGCACCAGCGTCATCGCCTCCGCCGCCGCTGTCGCCTCGTCGAGCATCGACGCGTTGGCGACCGGCAGGCCGGTGAGATCGGCGACCATGGTCTGGAAGTTGAGCAGCGCTTCGAGGCGGCCCTGCGAGATCTCCGGCTGGTACGGCGTGTATGCGGTGTACCAGGCCGGGCTCTCCAGCACGTTGCGGCGGATCACCGGCGGAGTGACCGTGTCGTGGTAGCCGAGGCCGATCATCTGGACCATCGGCCGGTTGCGCGCGGCCAGCGCGCGCAGTTCCGCGAGCGCCTGGGCTTCGGTGGCGGGCTCCGGCAGCTCCAGCGGGACGGCGGACTCGCGGATCGACGCGGGAACGGCCCGGTCGGCGAGCTCGTCGAGCGAAGCGACGCCGATGACCTCGAGAATGCGGGCGAGTTCGTCCTCACCGGGCCCGATGTGCCGGTCCGCGAACGGCAGGCCGTTCTCCAGCGCTGCGAGGGAAGGACGTACGGCCATCGGTGCTCTCCCGGAGGGTGGGGGTGGGCCGAGGACGGTGAGTCCTGGCCCTCCCCACTCTGTCCGTGCCCCCGAAGAGGGCGCCTGAGAGTTTCACCCGTGTGTTGAGCCGGGCTTGCACCGTCGGCGGGGCCTGCAGGCTGTGACCTGCCGACCCACTTTCCAGAGGCGTCTCATCCACGCGGTCCTGGGTGCCTGAGAGGTTCCGGGGAGGACTTGCTCCTTCGGCGCCGAGCTCATGGTCGCGGCTCGGACTCTCCCGCGTGGATTCGTCGACTGCGTTTCAGACCTTACCCTGCCGCCCGCGACGGGCGTTGATCACCCGGTGCGACGCGCGTTGCGGCGCTGGGTGAACTCGTCGGGGACGGCGGTTTCGACCACGCCACCGTCGGCGCGTTCGGCCTGGAACTCGTGGATGGTGCCGCTGATCTCCTGCATCGCACCGCTGACGGCGATGCCGAACACGCCTTGCCCGCCCTGCAGCAGGTCGACGATCTCCTCCGGCGAGGTGCACTCGTACACCGTGGTCCCGTCGGAGAACAGGGTCACCCTGGCCAGGTCACGGACGCCGCGCAGGCGCAGGTGATCGACCGCGACCCTGATGTTCTGCAGCGACACTCCGGTGTCCAGCAGGCGCTTGACCACCTTCAGGACCAGGATGTCCTTGAACGAGTACAGCCGCTGCGAACCGGAGCCGTGCGCGGTGCGGATGCTCGGCGCGACCAGCTTCGTCCTGGCCCAGTAGTCGAGCTGCCGGTAGGTGATCCCGGCGATCTGACAGGCCGCCGGGCCCCGGTAGCCGACCAGCTCGTCGGGCAGGGAGGAGTCCGGGAACAGTTCACCCTGTTCACCGTCGGCGACCTGAACAGGCTGCTTTTCAGGACTGCCAGCCTCGACCACGCTATGCCTCCCCTCGCCCGACCAGGCGGCCGGCGAAAACAAGCCCAGTGCTCCCCTGACGGGTTCAGCTGGGGATGAACCGCCACGACCGTGCCCCAGATGGCCGAATCACACCGTAGCGATTTACCGCTATTGACGGTAAACGCGTAACGGGGGCCGGTCAACGCGACGCGCGGCGAGCCTCAAGCTCATCTTGAGGCTTCCGGCCGATCCGTCGCCCCTTCGGCCGCCTTCTTGCGCCTTTTTACTCAGCTGTGTTAATTTTTACTCATGCAAGTAACTCCATCGCTCCAGGCCGAGCTCGGCCTCAGCGTCACCGAAGCCGCCCGGCGGGCGCAGATCATCGGCGCCACCATCGGGACCATCGCGGACGTCGGCTACCGCAAGACCACGTTCACCAGGATCAAGGAACGCGCCGGGTTGAGCAGCACCCGGATCATCTCCTACCACTTCACCAACAAGGCCGGGCTGATGCAGGCCGTGGTCAGCACGGTGTCCGAGCAGAAGGCCGAGTTCCTGCGGGAGCGGACGCGGGGACGGGTCGACCCCGGCGACCGGGCCGGGAACCTGCGAGCGCACATCGAGACGTCGGTGGAGTTCCTCCGGGCTTACCCCGAATGCACCAAGGTACTGGTCGAAATGGCCGCCAACGCCGAGGACGAGGACGGCTGGTACCTGACCGGGCCGATGGTCGACCAGCTCCGGGTGGGCGGCTTGTCGCGCCAGCTCAAGCAGGGTCAGGACGAGGGGGCGTTCGGGACGTTCTCCCCCGAGGTCATGGCGATGTCCGTCGCGCAGGCGATCGACGGGGTGGCGGCGCAGTACGCGGCGAACCCTCAGCTCGATCTGGAGAACTACGGCAAGGAGCTGGCGGACCTGTTCGAGCGGGCCACCGCACCCCAGAAAAAGTGAAGCGGCTGCGGGCCGGAGCCCGCAGCCGCTTCGCGGTGCTTGTGGTTGGTTATGTATCGGCGCCGCGGAAGTCTTCCGGTGAGACGGAGTCGAGGAACTCGCGAAACTTCTCGACCTCGTCCTCCTGCTCGTCGGGAATGATGAGACCGGCCTCTTCGAGCACCGCGTCCACCGCGTGGATCGGGACGCCGATCCGCAGCGCCAGGGCGACCGAGTCGCTCGGGCGGGCGGAGACCCGGATGTCACCGTCGAAGACCAGTTCGGCGAAGAACGTGCCTTCACGCAGGTCGGTGATGACGACCTGTTCGAGTTCCCGGCCCAGCGCGCCGATGACCTCTTTGAGGAGGTCGTGGGTGAGCGGGCGGGCGGGACGGACTCCCTGCTGCTCCAAGGCGATCGCGGTGGCCTCGACCGAGCCGATCCAGATCGGCAGGTACCGCTCGCCCTCGGTTTCCCGCAGCAACAAGATCGGCTGATTCGCGGGCAGTTCGACCCGCACACCGACGACGCGCATCTCGCTCATCGGGCTTCGCCTCCCTCTCGTGCACACGGGCTGCAGCGCTGTCACGACGACCCCGCATCGACACCGTCGACGCTACCCGCCATCCGAGCGCTGTGCTCGTTGTCCGGACAAACTGGTTCGCTCGCGGCAAACCCTGCTCTCACGGTACGGCATACCGCGTCGAACATTCAGACATTGACCTGTGGTGAAACAAACGAATTACCGCGCCGGTCGCATTCAGCCGCCGGTGACGCCTCGTATCCCGGCCTTGACCAGCAGCGTATGCAGCGTCACCGACAGCGCCGCGAGCTCGCGGACCACCTCGTCGGCGCGTGCTTTCGAGTCCGCGTCGCGGTGGCGATACACCGGTGTCACAATCTGCTCCAGCAGTCCGACCTCGCGATCGGCCGAGGCCCGGAATGCTCGCAAATGTCTCGGCTCGATACCGAATTCCAGCATCGCCTTCACGGTTTTCGCCACCAGGACCGCGTCCGGGTCGAAGAACCCCGCGGGCCCGGGGCGGACCAGACCGTACTGCTGCAGCTCGGCCAGCGTCTCAGTGTCGACCCCCGCCTGGGCGAGCAGCTCCTCCTGGGTCAGGCGGATCTCCCGGTCGGTCTCGAAGTCTTCCGGGACCGGGAGGCCACCGTGCTCGCCGGACGTGCCGAGCGAGACCAGTTTCCTGGGCGGTTTCGGACCGGACTCCGGCGGCTCGGCGCCGCTGTCCGCCGCGTCCAGTTGTTCCTTGATCACCTTCAGTGGCAGGTAGTGATCCCGCTGGGCGGACAGCACGAAGCGAAGCCTCTCCACGTCCGCCGCGGCGAACTGCCGGTACCCCGAGGGGGTCCGGCCCGGCTGGACCAGGCCTTCCGCCTCAAGGAACCGGATCTTGGAGATGGTCACATCGGGGAAGTCACCGCGCAGCTGCGCCAGTACGGCCCCGATGCTCAACCCATCGCGCTGTGGCCGCCCGGCCGCCGTCACTGTGTCCCCTACGCCCCTTGCCCGGCACCGGTCAGGAAGACCAGGCGGAACTTGCCGATCTGGACCTCGTCGCCACCGGCGAGCACGGCCTGGTCGACCGGCTCGCGGTTGACGTACGTGCCGTTGAGGCTGCCGACGTCGATGACGACGAACTCGCCACCCTCGCGGCGGAACTCGGCGTGCCGGCGCGAAACCGTCACGTCGTCGAGGAAAATGTCGCTGTCCGGGTGCCGTCCCGCGCTGGTCGTGTCGCGGTCGAGCAGGAAACGAGAACCCGCGTTCGGGCCACGCTTCACCACCAGCAGTGCGGAGCCGGCCGGCAGGGCGTCCACACCCTGAACCGGGGCTTCAGCCGCCGGAGGCGCCTCGTGACCTTCGACGTCGGCCAGGAAGTCGGCCCGGAAGACAGAGGTCCGCTCCGGAGACTGCTCCGGGGGAACGCCGGGCCCGTCGTTCGTGCTCACCTGAGCTCTCCTAACGCATGATGTTGCCATAACTCAAGAACGTGTAGATGCCAACGTACCGTGTCTGATCGCTTCCGGACCCCCGGGCCACCCCAACGCCGTGGGCACCGCTCCGGCCAGCGGTGATCCGGCCGGAGCGGTGGTTCAGCCCTGGATCAGTGCCTGGTAAGCCTCGGCCTCGAGCAGGCTTTCGAGCCCGGCCGGGTCGTCGAGCCTGATCTCGATCAGCCAGCCCTCGCCGTAGGGATCGCTGTTGATGAGCTCGGGCGATTCGGACACCGCGTCGTTGACCGCGACGATCTCGCCGTCCAACGGGGCGAACAACTCCGAGACGCTCTTGGTCGACTCGACCTCGCCGAACACGTCGCCGGTGCCGAGATGCCTGCCCACCTCGGGCAGGTCGACGAACACGACGTCACCGAGCTGGTCCTGCGCGTACTCGGTGATGCCCACCCGGACCAGCGCGGTGTCGCGGGTGGCGATCCACTCGTGCTCTTCGGTGTAGCGCAGTTCTTCTGGAGTGGACAACGCCGCTCCCCTTTCTGGTGCCCTCGCCAAGAATTCGGTGCGCGCAGTCTCGCATCCCCGTCCGCGCGCCGCCGCTCGTGTCTCAGCAGGCGTCCGGAAGCTGATGTCACGTCGTCCAGTTTGGCGCCTGAGTCGAGGGAAGTCCCCTTCAGTCGCCACCCCAGGCTTGCCGTGTGCCCTGATGGGAGCCTTCACGGCGTTTAACGCTGTCATGGTGGCCTTCAGGGGCACGCATGAAACGGTCGTGGAGGTATGAAACGGGCGAATGGGCCGATTTTCCGTCCTTTGTGGAGGGTAGGCGGCTTCGCAGGACAGGCGCCCGAGGCTTCAGCATGGGGCCACAGCGACAGTGTCCAGACGTCCTCTCACACCGGGCTGGTCGGCGCGGGCGATCGCAGCGCGCGCACGGTCTGCACGACGTAGAGCGCGCCGGACCAGACGTACAGCACCGCGCCCCAGGCGGTGAAGGCGTAGCCGACCGGCCGGGCGAACGCGGCGAGGTCGGAGCCGCCCTGGGTGACCAGCAGGAACGGGAAGGCGTACATCAGCACGAAGGTCGCGCCCTTGCCGATGTAGGTGACCTCCGGCGGGGAGAACCCGCCGCGGCGCAGCAGCAGCACGCACACGCCGAGCACCGCCTCGCGCAGCACTAGCGGCACCACCACCCACCAGGGGATGATGTCGCGCAGCAGGAAGGCGATCAGCGTCGCGAGGATGTAGAGCCGGTCGGCCGCGGGGTCCAGCAGCCTGCCCAGCCTGCTCATCTGGTTCAGCCAGCGGGCGAGCTTGCCGTCGAGCCAGTCGGTCAGTGCGCTGAAGATGAGCAACGCCAGCGCCCACGCGTCCGCCTTCGGGCCCAGGAGCAGCCAGAGGAAGACCGGGACGCCGGCGAGCCGGAGCAGGGAGATCAGGTTCGGCACCATGAGGAGCTGCCGCGCCAGCGACGGTTCTTCACGGACGGCACCGGGTTCGGATGGCGTGCTACTCACCCGCTCAGCCTAGTGCGCGGGGCTATGCCCTCGCCCGCCCGGCGCGTCGGTAGCTCCACCCGCGGCGCTGCAACTCGGCGCTGCTCAGCGCCTCCGGGCGGCCGCGGTCGTCGGTACCCATCCAGCGCGACCGGCCGGGTGAGCTTTCGAGGACGTAGGGGCGGCCCGTGCACCACACCACCGTGCAGGGCACGGTCGGCGGGCTCGCGGGGGACGGGGCGGGGACTGTGGTGACGGTTTCGGTGCTCATCGCTCTCACGGCTCGGGGATTCGGGAGGGACACTCGACAGCTATGTCGGCTCCCGGGCGTCCGGCGTTAACCGCGAAGGCCGGAATTCCACCGATCGATTCTCTTTGACAGCAGTATGTGTCCGCGTGTTTCCGGTAGGTTAACCGTCCTTAGTGGACCCCGCGGCCGCGCCCC